>JACCVG010000189.1 GCA_013698335.1 Thermoleophilaceae bacterium | reverse complement strand
CCGATGAGCACGTGATCTCGGTCGTGGCGCGTCGAGGGCTTGGACGGGCTAGCGGGCTTCGAGTGAACGCTCAGCGAGCCGGGGTCTGGACGATCCGGGATGGCAAGGTCGTCCGGGTGGTGTGGTTCACGAGCCGAGCCGAGGCCCTCGAAGCCGCGGGCGTGACGGAGTAGGCGATGTCCCAGGAGAACGTGGAGACGCTCCGGATCGATAGGGCAACGCTGTAGGTTCGTGATACAAGCCCATCGCCGCCATCGATCGTTCCCCGCGTCACATTTCTTGAGCCAACGACCACATGTCTGACGCAGCTGAGCGATCGTCCTGGGATCTCTCGGAGGGTGATGCGATCGCGCCCGGGCTGATCGCTCTCGACCAGATCGGCGGGGGGAGCCTCTACGAGGCCTACCTAGCCTGGGACGAGGAGTTATTCGCGCTGGTCGTCGCGAAGGTCGTGCGGCCCGGTCGCGCCGCGGAGGAGCGGTCCTTGCGCGAGTTGCGTGACGAGGCGGCGATGCTCGCGGAGCTGGCCCACCCAATGATCGTACGGGGATTCGGTGCGGTCCTCGACGGCGAGCGACCCCACCTCGTGATCGAGCACCTCGAGGGCCCCTCGCTGCGGCGATTGCTTCGTCAGGGCGGACCGCTCTCGGCACAGCAGTTGCTGCCGGTGGCTCTCCATCTGGCCGGCGCGCTCGCCTATCTGGCCAACCGCAGCGTCGTCCACCTCGACGTCAAGCCAGACAACGTCATCGTCGGCGTTCCGCCGCGACTGATCGATCTCAGCATCGCCCGGTCCCTGGAGCGAGCAGCTCGCAGCCGAGGGCCGCTTGGAACCGACGCGTACATGGCGCCCGAGCAGTGCGGGGTCGGCGGTTCTCCCGCCATGGGCTCGGCGGCCGATGTCTGGGGTCTCGGTGCGACGCTCCATCACTGCGTCACCGGGGAGCGGCCGTTTCCGCGGCCCGACGGGGCCGGCGACAGCCGGGACCCGGATCTACGTTTTCCGCAGCTCTCCAAGGATCCTGGGCCGCTTCCAGACCACCTCCCGACAGGTCTCGGGCCCTTGATCGGGTCGATGCTCAGCCGGGATCCGCTCAGGCGCCCGACGGCGGCCGCGGTTGCCGATGCGCTCGAGCCGATGGTTGCCGAGCTTCCGCGCAAGTTGACCTTCAGCCGCCGCGCCGCGCGCCTCTGAGTTCCGGGAGGCGTCAGCCTTGTCAACCCACGCTGGGAAGCAGCTAGATGCGCGACTCGACGATACGAGCCCCGCTCCAGTGGCGGGTCGGCCCCATCGCCGGTACACGCTGGTGCGTCGAGGCAGAAGCGTCCGCACTAAGCGTTCTCACCTGGCTTGCCGATACTTGGATAATGCCCCACCGCTCCTGCGACCATCGATCGTCCAAGTTCCTAACTATCGCCGCTGCGCTGCGTTGTAGCTGCCGAAGGCAACGACTTCATTGAAATGGCAAACCCGTCGCGAGGCGGGCGCTCAAACCAATGGTCCGTGCACCCAGCATGGACACTGAACGGAAGAGGGACTGACATGATGCACCTGAAGATCTCACCCGCCGCGCGTGCTTTCGCCGCGCTCGGGCAGGTTGAAGAAGATGCGACTGGCGCATCGAAGACTCGCAAGGCGGCGATCCTGCTGATGGCTTTCGGGACGCTGATGATCCCGCTCGCCTGGGCGGCGCCCTCCGGGGCGCAGAGCCCGGATGACTCCGTGGCGGTCGTCAACAAGAGTGATGACGGCGACGAGGGCGACAGCGATGACAGTGACGAGGACACCGGCGGCGCTTCGGAGACCGACGGTGAATCCGACTCGGGTCTCGGCGGCAAGACCGATCGCGGCGGTGACACCAGCGCCAACAACGCCGACACCCGCGGCACGACCGCCGGCACCGGCGCCTCGCAGACGCGTGGCGACAGCGACACGGGTCTCGGCGGCAAGACCGATCGCGGCGGTGACACCAGCGCCAACAACGCCGACACCCGCGGCACGACCGCCGGCACCGGCGCCTCGCAGACGAGCGGGTCCTAGCCGGCCGATCGAATGGGACCGTCAACGGGGGGCGGCCTCCGCACGCGGCCGCCCGTCAGCTTAGGAGCTCCGTGTCGACTTCAGCTCCGTGTGTTCGCGGCGGGGGAGCTTGAGCATGTTCGACTCGCCCCAAGCCCGAAGCCGCGCGGTCGCGACCACTCGAGCGTCACTCCAAGGCTTCGGCCCGAGCGCGTTCTGTTCTAGGCCCCGGCCGATCATCACTCGCCCGAAGCGAACGGCTCACTCCGCCTCCCGGCCGCCTACGACCTTCGTCCACGAACCGATGATTTACGCGGTCCTTCGGCGCTCTGACCCGATCAGCTCGGAGATACCCGCAACCGACAGAAGGAGACAGCATGAAGCTCAAGGCTATTGCTGCAGTAGTGGCGCTCTGCCTTGGCGTCGGCGCACCGAGCGCGATTGCCGACAAGGGCGGCGTTCCACACTCGAGCAAGCCGTGCCCTGTGAAGTCGAAGTCAGGCAAGGTCAAGAAGCCCGCCAAGAACAACAAGGGCAAGAAGTGCGGCCACC
>JACCVG010000020.1 GCA_013698335.1 Thermoleophilaceae bacterium | reverse complement strand
CTGCTGGTGATTGAACCGACCCTGAACGAGGTCGGCGCATCCGGCTCGGGGCTTGCCGTTCCGACCGCCAACGCGAGCGATTACTCGATCACGGTCACGGATCCGACCACCTCGGGTGGAACCGGTTCCACGTTCACGGTAACGCGAGCCACGACAGGAGTCGTCACCCGGACATGCACACCCGTCGCGACCGGCGGATGCCCGGCCACCGGCACCTGGTAGGCGCTAGGCGAGCACGGACTCGATAGAGCAGAACGGGCGGCCCTAGAGGCCGCCCGTTCTGGCTCCGGCCCGTCCATCTGTTGACCTCTGTCGTACTGCCGCTCAAGGCTTTCCCCTCGGGGGCCGATACAGAGGCATGCGTCCACTGCAGGCTCTCCGCGCGCGTGCCCGCTCCCTGCCGCGAGAGGACGGGTTCAGCCTCATAGAGTTGCTCGTGGCGAGCACGCTCAGCATCTTCCTGCTGCTCGTGATCGCCGGCTTCGCTGACATCGCACAGCGCAGCCAGTCCGATACCGGCGCCCGGTCGGACACGCTCGGGAGACAGCGCGCGGCGCTCGAGCGGATGACCCGCGAGCTACGCCAGGCGACGACCGTCAACGCCACGACTGCCGGCCTGGTCGAGTTCCAGGTCTACGGCAGCGCGGCGGGCGTGGTGCGCCAGATCCGTTTCGACTGCCGCTTCGACGCACGCTGCCGACGTTATGAGGGACCCGCCGGGGGCGCCTGGACTCTGACCGACGACTCGCTCGTCGACAGCGTGCAGAGCGCGACCTTCACTACGCAGACGCTGGCCGCCTCCCAGGACTACATCGGGATTGACCTGCGCGTCTCGCTGCCTGGACGTCCCATCCCGATCGCCTTGGCTGACGGCGTCCACCTACGCAACAAGGCGACGCCGTGATGCTCGAGCGGCTGCGATCGGAGCAGGCGGGCTTCGGCATCGTCGAGGTCCTCGTCGCCGCGGTGCTGCTGGTGATCGGGATTCTCGCGTCGATCGGGGCGCTCGACGGTGCCTCCAAAGCTTCCTACAGCGCCCAGCGTCACGAGCAGGCGATCTCGATCGCACAGCGCGAGATCGAGAAGATCGCGGCGTTCCCGTGGGATTTCGTCGAGCTCGACTCCTATCCGACCACGGTCGTCGACCCGACCCCGAACAACCCCGCCGATCCGCGCGCATACGTCTCCGGGACGAACTTCGCCCTCAAGCGCAACTACTACGACAGCGCCGCGGGACCGCCGAGCGACAGTCCCGCCCAGGAGGCGATGGTCAGGGATCCCGATGCGACCCCGACCGCCGATGGCTACTCGATCCCGCCGCTGAGCCAGAACGTTCCCGTCGGCCCGCCGAGCGGGTCGGGGGTTCAGCCCGAGGCCACGATCTGGCGGTTCGTGACTCGTCGCGATGAGGACTGCTCGCTAGTCGACCTGCCGCTCGTCGACCTCTGCCCGGGCGAGCAGGGAGCGAAGCGTGTCACCGTTGCGGTTGCGTTGGAGCCCGCCGGCAATGGGGCCGCTCCCAGCAAGCCCACTTACCTGACGACCGTCGTGACCGAACCCGACGTCGCGCCGCTCGACCTGCCACTCAACCTATTGGGGCTCTAGATGCGAATCCTGCGACACGTGCGAAAGGCGCTGCGCTCGGAGCGGGGGTCGGTCGCGCTGCCGGCCGCCGTCGGCATGCTCATGCTGACGCTCGCGCTCGGCGCGGTCGCCGTCGGCCAGGCCACCACGGCGCTCGACGGAAGCAGCCGCGACGTGCGCGTCAAGCGTGCCCTCCAGGCCGCGGACGCGGGCCTCGAGACCGCGCTGTGGCGCAACAACACGCTCTCGGAGGCGCTCAACGCCCCGCTGGCGACGCTCACCTGCGCCGTTCGCGTCAGCGGCGGTGCGCTCGACCTGGTCGCCCCCACGGGGATCGGGGCCACGCAGTGGTGCCCCGCGAGCGGTCCCGAGGAGATCGGCAACAGCGAGAGCTTCACCTACTCGATCACAGCGCTCGGCGCGATTGATCTCGACGGTCTCGAGTCGACGCTCGACCGCAAGATCGTTTCGACGGGAAGCGCCGGCGGCATCACGCGGCGGGTGACGTCGAACGCCTCGGCGCTCGACGTGCGGAGGCTGTTCCGCGACTACACCGTCTTCTCGAACGAGGATCTCAACCTGAGCAACCAGGCCGATGTCGGCAGCCCCGAGATCGACGGGAACGCGCGCTCGAACGGGAACATCTTCCTCAACCACCCCAGCGCGACGGTCTACGGCGATGCGACCCCGGGCCCGGGAATGACGGTCAGTGGGCCGGGCGATGTGACCGGAAGCACGGCTCCCGCGCTCGAGCCGCTCGTGCTGCCTGCGGTGACGATGCCGACCGGAGCGGCCGTCGACGGTAACGTCTGCAAGACGCCCGGCGGTCTGCTGAACCTCGTATGGGTCGACTGCGCTACGTCAGGGACGGCCTCGCAGAGCTGGTGGAATCCGATCACGCGACAGCTGAACGTGGCCGGCGGCACGGTCGCGATGCTGGGCAACGTGCACTCGGTCTGCTCGATCAACGTCTCTAACAGCTCGAAGCTCCTCTTCACGACGCCCGTGCTCACCACCACCAAGCCCGTACAGATCTACATCGACACGCCTGCGAACTGCGGTGGATCGGCCGGCCTGACGACGAACAACAACCCCGAGAT
Organism: Thermoleophilaceae bacterium; assembly: GCA_013698335.1. Classification (GTDB taxonomy): domain Bacteria; phylum Actinomycetota; class Thermoleophilia; order Solirubrobacterales; family Thermoleophilaceae; genus JACCVG01. The sequence continues at coordinate 5,218 of JACCVG010000020.1, read as the reverse complement.
CCGCACCGCCCAGCTGAACCTCGGTCTCGACGTCCCGCTGCTGAGCAGCATTCCGACCCTGGCGAACCCGATCATCCAGATCTACGCGGCCGGGAACAGCCCGATCAACCTCAACAACAACAACGCGACGCCGAGCGTCCCGATGACCATCTACGCGCCCAGCGCCTCAGTCACGCTTTCGAACTACGCGCGCCTCACGGGTGGGATCGCCGCCAATAAGGTCACGATGGGCAACAACTCGGAGGTCATCGCGGTCGGCGGCAGCCTCGGCGACCTGGTCTCCTCGATCCTGCCGCTGTACTCGGCCGGCCGCTATCGCGAATGTACCGCGGCTGCGCCGGCCGCGGCCCAGGCGCCTGACACCGGCTGTTAGCCGCCCTGAGCCTGTAGAAACCACGACGTGGTGGCGATGCTCGTTCTCATCGGAGTGCTCGGGGCCGCGATCGGCTCGTTCCTGAACGTCGTCATCCATCGGGTCCCGTTGGAGGAGTCGATCGTCTCACCGGGATCGCGCTGCCCGCATTGCGGACACGCGGTCCGGTCCGTCGACAACATCCCGGTTCTGTCCTGGTTGATCCTGCGCGGACGCTGCCGGGACTGCTCGAGCCCGATCTCGGTCCGCTATCCGGCGGTCGAGCTGCTGACCGCCATCTGCTTCGTCGCGATTGCCGTAATCGATGGCATCGATCTCGACCTGCTGCTCGAGCTCCCGTTCGTCGCGATGCTGATCGCGGTCGCGTTCATCGATCTCGACCACCGGATAATCCCGAACCGGATCGTCTACCCGATCATCGTTTACGCGCTTGCGATGACGGCCATTGTTGCTCCCGACCAGCTCGTCGAGGGGCTGATCGCCGGGGCCGGCGCGTTCCTGTTCCTGTTCGTCATGGCGGTCGCTTATCCAAGTGGGATGGGAATGGGCGACGTCAAGCTAGCGGGGGCGATGGGCTTGTTCCTCGGGCTGTCGGTGTTGCCGGCGATGCTTGCGGCATTCCTGTTCGGGTCGCTCGTCGGAGTCGGGCTGCTGATCAGGCACGGTTCGGAGGCGCGTAAGCGGCAGGTTCCCTTCGGGCCGTTCCTCGCGCTCGGGAGCCTGGTCGGTCTGCTCGCCGGTCCCGCGCTGATCGAGCTCTATGCGAGTCGTTTTCTCTAGGCGCCCGCACTTGATGTAGGCTGCGCACGTGCGCTTCGGAAGTCTCTTCTCGCTGATCTACCTCGTCGTCGGAGTGTTGGTCGCGGCGGGGGTACTCGGCTCGACCGACTACTTCGCCGACGTCAACGGCCTACTCGGGATCCTCGAGGTAATTCTCGTCATCCTGCTCTGGCCGCTCGTGCTGCTAGGTGTCGACATTGACCTCGGTGGCGACGTGAACGTCGACCTCGATGTCGGCGATGACGCCGGCGAAAGCGGCGGCAACAAGGAAGCCGACGGGGGCAAGAGCGGCGGAGGGGGCAAGGGCAAGTAGCCCTGTCGTCGCCCGTCGACCCTGCGATGCGTCCAGCATCGCGGACCTCCTGATCAATCATTTGTCGATAGTTAGTCGCCGAATGGCTAAAGCCCGGTGCGACATCTGTCGATGGGAGTCGGGAGATGGCGCTCGGCTTCAGCAAGAACAACGGATCGCAAGGCTCGATCGGTCTCGACCTGGACGGCGGCTACGTGGCCGCGGTCGAGGTCGAAGGACGGTCGATCACCCGTGCGTTCAGCGCTGATCTCCCGGCCGGCGTGATGGCCGACGGCGAGGTCGTCGACGGACTGCGGCTCGGCCAGGCGCTGCGCGAGTTCGCCACCGAGCACGGCCTCTCGCGCAACGTGCGGCTCGGGGTCGGCAACCAGCAGATTGCTGTCCGGCCGCTCGAGCTGCCCCCGATGGAGGCCGGTCCCGAGCGCGACGCGGCGGTGCGATTCCTCGCCGCCGACGCAATCGCGATGCCGCTCGACGAGACCGTGCTCGACTACCAGGTCGTCGGCGAGCGCACCGGATCTGACGGTGTCACCCGTACCCAGGTCGTCGTCGTCGCCGCTCGTGAGTCGATGGTCAGCGGCCTCACCGAGGCCGTCCGCTCAGCCGGGCTGCGTCCGGAAGGGATCGACCTCAATGCCTTCGCGCTCGTTCGCATGCTTTCCTCTGCGCCCGGCGGCGGCGGAACGCACGTCTACTGCCACCTCGGCGAGCTCGTCAACCTCGCGATCGCGGTCGACTCGACCTGCCTGTTCACGCGGCCGCTGGCGGTCGTGCGCGACGAGTCCGGCGCCCCGGTCTCGCACGCGCTCGCCGAGGACATCCGGCTTTCGATCGACTTCTACATGGCTCAGGAGGCCGCGACTCCCGTCGAGAGCATCCTGCTCTCCGGGCCCGGCGCCAGCCGCGAGGGTCTGGCCGAGGAAGTCAGCTCGGTCGTCGGGCTGCCCGCTCGCGTCGTCGACCCACTGGAGACCCTCGATACCAGCGCGATCGATCCGCACGAGAACCACTTCCGCTACACCGTTGCCGCCGGGCTGGCGATCGGAGCCGCCTCGTGAGGCCCGTCAACCTTCTCCCCGCAGCGCAGCGGACGGTCGTCGCCTCGGGCGAACGCGCTGGTGCCTCCTACTTCCTGCTCGGGGCCCTGGCGCTCGTGCTCATCGCCGTGATCGCCTACGCCGTCACCGGCGTCCAGCTCGCCCAGAGCAGGGACGACGCCGCGCGGATCGGGCAGCAGGCCACCGTGGCCGAGGCCGAAGCCGCCGCTCTCGCCCCGTTCGGTGAGTTCTCCGAGCTCAAGAACGCGCGGATCACGGCCGTCACCCAGCTCGCTCTCGGCCGCCTCGACTGGGAGCGACTTGTCCGCGAGCTGGCGCTCGTCCTGCCGCGCGGAACCTGGCTGACCGCCATGGACGGCAACGCCAACGGTCAGGGCGCCGCCGCTCCGGCTCCCGGCACCGCCGGCGCCGGGACCGCCGCGCCGGTCCCGACCATCACCCTGACCGGCTGCGCCAAGAATCAGCGGACCGTCGCTACAGCGCTCGTCCGTCTGCGCCGGCTCAACGGCGCTCAGAGCGTCGAGCTCAAGAGCTCCGATCGCCCCCGTCCGGAGAAGGACTCCGGCGGGTCCGGCGCCGTGGGCGGCTGCGGCAAGTTCTACAGCTTCAACGCGATCGTCGAGCTCGACGCACCCGGCCCCCAGAACCTCGATCCACAGACCTCCAGGCAGGTCCCGACAGCCCTCGGAGGCGGATCATGAGCATGACCAGCCGCGACCGCAAGGTGCTCGCCGTTCTCCTGGCGGTCGGCATCCTCCTCGGCTACTGGTTCCTGCTGCTTGCTCCCAAGCGCGAGCAGGCGGCGACCGCGGCGGCCGAAGTCGCGACCCAGGAGCAGCGACTCCAGGCCGTACAGGCCCAGCTGATGACGCTCACGGCAGCGAAGGCGACCTACGCCGAGGACTACACCGCCATCGTGCGGCTCGGTAAGGCGATCCCCTCCTCGGTCGATACGCCGAGCCTGCTCATCCAGCTCCAGGAAGCCGCTGACGGCAGCAAGATCGATTTCTCCAGCTTCAAGGCCGGCACCCGCACCGTCGCCGCGCCGGCGCCCGAGTCGCTCGGCAAGCAGGCCGCGGATGCGAATGCCGAGCAGGGCGTCGTCCCCGCCGGCGGCACCGAGACGGCACCTACTTCCGAGGCAACGGCCGCGGTCGAAGCGGGACGCGAGGACACCCCCGCCGCACGCAAGGCCGCACGCGAGCAGGCCGGCGCCTCCGCGGGTACCGCGCCTCCCGGCCTCGAGGCGGTCCCGCTCGAGTTCGCGTTCGCCGGCAGCTTCTTCGACCTCGCCGACTTCTTCCACGAGCTCAAGCGGTTCGTCCGGGTCTCGGGCAACGACATCGACGTCAGCGGTCGGCTGATGACGATCGACGGGCTGAAGTTCGGCGAATCCGAGAGCCTCACCGACATCACCGCAACCGTTTCTGCCACCGCCTACGTCAGCCCGAAGGCACAGGGTGCCACCGGGGGCGCGACCCCCGCGGGCCCCCCCGAGACGGTTCCGGCCGGTACCGCGCCGACCACTCCGCCCTCGACCCCGACCGCATCGGTGACGCCATGAAGGTCCTGCTGCTCGATATCGCCCACGACCTGCGCAGCAAGCGCCTCTGGCCGGTGGCCGCGGTGCTCGTGATCGCCATCATCGCCGTGCCCGTGGTCCTGCTCGGTGGCGGCTCGGACGGCGAGGTCCCACCGCCGGTCGCGGCAGTTCCCGCTCCGCAGAGCCAGCTCTCGACGGAGGTCCGCGTCTCCGAGAGCCCCGAGGGCGGCAGCTCGAAGCTCGGCGAGTTCACCAAGCACAACCCCTTCAAGGCGAGTAGCAAGGCGGGTCTCGAGGATCCGGAGGAGGCGGCCGGCAGCGGGAACGGCCAGCCGGCATCCGCGGGCGAGGCACCGGCGGTGCAGCCGTCCCCCCAACCGCAATCCCCTGCGGCCCAAGAGCCCAAAGCTGAGAAGGCTCCCAAGGCGTCGAAGGAAGACGCGGCCGCCACCCCGGCCGACACCCGGCCGGTCAAGGTCGACGAGCGCTCTGGCAAGTCCAAGCGTTCGACCCGAGATCCGCAGGTCGTCGTCTACAAGGCCGATCTGGCCTACGGCGAGGCCGGCAAGGTCAAGCGCCACAACGGGGTCGAGCCGCTGACGATCTTCCCGCGCAGCAGCCGCCTGTTCCAGTTCTCCGGCATCGACGGCCGAAGTCGTTCGGTCTTCACCGTCCTCAGCCCGGGGCTGATCGCCGACAAGGGCGAGGGTCAGTGCACGCAGGTCGCGGGCCGCTGCGCCGTGCTGCGGCTGAAGAAGGGCGAGGAGCGGGTGTTCCGCAACGGCGAGGGCGATCGCTTCCGCTTGCGGGTGAGCGCCTACGAGCCGATCGAGTTCGCCCCCGCAGATCTCTGACCGGCGAGCTGCGCAAGGCGCTCGAAGGGACCTGCTGTAGCCACGCCGTCCCGCGATTCTCACCCGGGGATCGCGTCAGTAGGGTGAAGACGGTATGGGAATACGCTTCGTCACTGCCGGTGAATCGCACGGCCCGGGCCTGACGGCGATCGTCGAGGGCCTGCCGGCCGGGCTCGAGCTCTCGGCCGAGTGGATCGACCGCGACATGGCCCGTCGCCAACTCGGCCACGGTCGCGGAGGCCGGATGAAGATCGAGACCGACAGGGCCGAGGTCACCTCCGGCGTGCGGCACGGCCG
>JACCVG010000213.1 GCA_013698335.1 Thermoleophilaceae bacterium | reverse complement strand
GGAGGGGCTCGAGCGTGTGGCGGAGATCGCGGCCTCGCACGCCGGCGCGGAGGTTGCGGTCATCGTCCCGCGGCTGGGACCGCTCGAGGAGCGCTGGGCGCCGCTCGAACGCTACGTCGGCTCGCGGCTCGCAGGGGGCAGTCCAAATCGCCCGGCGAGGGTCTCGGCCGAGGTGCCGATCGCATCCGGGGGTCAGGAGCTCGGCGCGGTCCTGCTGCTCGGCGAGGGCAATGCCGACGCCGGGGAGTACCTGCACGTCGCGGCGATTGCGGCGCTGACCGAGATCGCCGTCGCCGAGGCCCGTGACGAAGCCGAGCGCACCCTGCGCGGCTCCTTCATGGAGGAGCTCCGGAGGGCCGAGAACCTCGATGCCGATGAGGTGCTGAGGCGCTCGCGCCGCCTCGGCTGTGACCTTTCCGACGGCGCCGTGGCGCTTTGCGCCGATCCGGGCGAGCGCGCGCCGGGCAGGCTGCTCGCCGCGATCTCCTCCGAGCGCCCTGACGCGATCGCCCAGGCGGTCGAGGACCGCGTCTACGCGATCCTTCCCGGCTCGGTCGAGGATGCCAAGCGAATGGCCGCGCGGCTCTCTCGCAGCGGTGCGGTAGGCCTCTCTTCGCGCTACACCGATCCGGGCCAGCTCGGCCGCGCGCTCGAGGAGGCGGAGCTCGTGCTCGAGGTCACAGCGGCCGGCGGCGGACCGCCGAGCGAGGACGTCGGCGACGGCACCTACCGGCTGCTGTTCCGTGTCATGGCGAGCCACCCCGACGAGGTCCACAGCTTCTTTCACGACACCGTCGAGCCGTTGGTCGACTACGACGAGCAGTACCGGACCGATCTGATGCTGACGATCGACTCCTATCTCCAGAACAACTGCAACATGAACGCGACCGCCCAGGCGATCCACGCCCACCGTCACACGGTCTCCTACCGGCTCGACCGCGTACGTGAGCTGACCGGTCTCGACCCGCTGACGAGCGAGGACCGCGAGCGTCTCGGGCTCGGCCTCAAGGCCTACCGGATCATCAAGCCGCGCCTGCATCGCTGATCCGCCAGGCGTGGCGTACGCGACTACTTCTTGCACAGGACGCGCCGTGGTCCGGAGGGGTTGCCACGGCGCGTCCTGAAGCAAACGTACGATCCCGCTGAAGCGCTCCGGAGGAGGGTGGAAACGCCTCGTGGGATCAATCTAGACGGCGTTGAGGCCGCTGTCTGTGGACCGTCGGGCGAAATTTAGGGCGCCCTTCCCGACCGGCGGTCGGGATACTGGTGCGGTGCACGCCGGGCTCTGCGACAGCTGCATCCACCAGCGCATCGTGCGTACGACGCGCGGCTCGGAGTTCTCGCTCTGCGAGCGCTCCCGCACCGACGAGCGCTTCGCCCGCTACCCCCGCGTCCCCGTCGAGCGCTGCCCGGGCCACGAACGTCGGGGCGAGGCTAGTACTTCGTCTTCCGATCGCCCGAAATGACCGTCTTGCCGTCCTTGCCGATCCGTGCTTCGACGGGCGCGTCCTCGACGACGCCGCTGAATCCGCCGCTCGGCGCACTCCCGCCCGAATCAACGGCCTTGGTATCGGGGCCGGTGCCGGCATCGACCGTCCACTCGAGGTCGTACGGGCCGGGCTGGACGGCGGTCACGTTCCAGCGGAAAACGGCTGACTCACCGGCCGGCAACTCGCCGAGCGTGTAGGTGTTGACGAACGCCGTCTGGCGGCCGTAGGGGGGCGCCACCTCACGGTCGACGAGCGAGGGGTCGACGCGCTTCTGGGCCGGCAGAAACTCAATCGGGCTGCGGTTCACGATGAAGCGCGGGCGCTCCGGGTCGGCGACCGAGGGATCCGGTAGCTCGGCGTCGCCCGGCTCGGTCAGTTCGTAGTTGAAACCGTTGACCGTGACCGCGATGTCGGGAATCGTCTCCGAGCCGCTGTTCTCGACCTCGATCGTCAGGTCGGAGTTGCGCGCGAGCTTCTGGTCATCGGGGAAGGTCGCGTCGACGACCTTCACCTCGAACTCCCCTGCGGTGTCGTCCTCGGACTGCTCGCCGCAAGCGGTGAGTGCGAGCGTCGCAAGGCCCACGGCGCCGGCCGTCGCGAGACGCCGGCGCGACCGGGCGCGTTTACCTCCTCTCCTCAAAGCGCGCTGAACATACCACGCACCGGAGGCGGTCCGGCATCTTTTGGCCACGTTGATTTGACGCCACCGTATGGCGTAGGCTTATGATCACGTCGTCGGCGCAGAAGCGTCGGCGGGAGGACCGGGGAGGTCAAGTTGATCAGCGCCGTCGCGGACAGGGCTTTTCTGCCCGTCAAGAGCATGCTCGAGCAGGTCGGGGACATGATGATCCTGACCGGCAAAACGATCATCTCCGCGCTGCGTCCCCCGTACCCCTACGGCGGTGAGCTCGTCAACCAGTTCCTGTTCGCCCTGCGCCTCTGCTGGTTCCCGCTGCTCGTCTCGACGGTCGCCTTCGGATACGGCGCGCCCGGCCTGCAGGCCGGCAACTTCCTGACGATCTTCGGAGCGATCGATCGGCTCGGGGGCTTCTTCGTGCTCGCCTCGATCCGCGAGTTCGCACCGTTCGTGACGGCGATCATCGTCTCGGGTGTCGCAGGCACCGCGATCTGCGCCGACCTCGGCGCGCGCAAGATCCGCGAGGAGCTCGACGCGTTGCAGGTGCTCGGCGTCGACCCAGTCAAGAATCTCGTCGTCCCGCGCTTCCTCGCGCTGATGGTGATCACCGGCCTCTTCAACGTCTACGCGCTGCTGTTTGGCATCTTCGGCGGAGTGATCGCGACGCTCACCTTCGATGCGCCGCTCGGCCCGTTCTTCACGACGCTGTTGACCAACGCCTCGATCCCCGATCTCTGGGGCTCGGTCGTCAAGACCACCTCGTTCGGCGCGATCATCGCGATCATCTCCTGTTACAAGGGGATGACCGCTTCGGGTGGAGCCGAGGGTGTCGGCCGCGCCGTCAACCAGGCCGTCGTCGCGACCATCACGGTCGTGTTCGCCTTCAACTACGTCTTCACGCAGGTGCTGCTCGCCACCAACCCCGAGATCTCGGTGATCAAGTGACGGGGCGCACCTGGCTCGAGGTGCCGAAGGAGTGGATCGCCTCGTTCGGCGAGATCGTCAAGTTCGGCGTGCGCGTGATCGGCGAGGTGCTGACCGGGCGGGTCTTCGGGTTCTTCGGCGAAGGACTGCGCCAGGCAGGCATTCTGATACTCGGCTCAGCGCTGGTCATCTTCGGCCTGGCGTTCATCCTCGGGCTGACCTGCGGCCTCGAAGGGGCCTACTTCAGCCGATCGGTCGGCGCGCCGGCGCAGGCCGGCATCTTCTCCGCCTGGTGTGATCTGCGCGAGGTCATCCCCTACGCCTGGGGGTACATGCTCTCGGCGAAGGTCGGGACCGGCATCGTCGCCGAGATCGGCGCAGCGCGGATCACCGACGAGGTCGACGCGCTCGAGGTGATGGGGATCAGCTCGATGACTTTCCTGTGCGCGACCCGCCTGTTCGCCGCGATCATCGTCTTCCCGTTCCTCTACATCATCGCGATCGGGTTCGGTTTCTTCGCCTCCTATCTGGCGGTCGTCGAGCAGATCGGCGAAGTCAGCTCGGGCGGCTTCTTCCTGATCTTCTGGATGTTCCAGAACCCGCCCGACTTCCTCTTCTCGATCATCAAGGCGATGGCGATGGCCCTGGCGATCGTCGTCGTCGGCCTCTACTACGGCTACACCGCGAGTGGTGGGCCGGTCGGCGTCGGCACCGCGACGGCCAAATCGATGGTGCTGAATACCGTGCTCGTGCATCTGATCGGGATGCTCGGCACACAGATCTTCTGGGGGCAGGATCCGAGGGCCCCCGTCGGTGGCTAACGAACCGAAACCTCCAGGAGGAGAACGTTGACCGAATCAGACCGCCCGCACGACCAATTCGCTGAGCCGACGGAGACCCACGTCGCGCCCGAGGAGCAGACCGGTCGGCTGCCCTCCTC
>JACCVG010000149.1 GCA_013698335.1 Thermoleophilaceae bacterium | reverse complement strand
TCGCGTAGCGGCGACCCACGAGCGCGCCTTCGACGATCAGGCCGAGCAGCCGGTCCAGCGCGGGGGCGTCGACCGATTCGACCGCCAGGTCGCCCTGGATCCAGACCTCGCCCTCGCGCGTCGCGCTGAACCTCACGAGGCGGGTCTGGCGGTTCCAGTGCAGGAACAGCCAGGGATCGAGCCGCTCGCCTTGTTCGGCCACCGGGGCCTGAGCGAGCAGCAGGCCGTCGCGGACTCGCAGCCCGATGTCCAACGGCCACCCACCGGCCTGATCGGAATCGACCGTGACGCCCCACTGGCGGGGGCCGAGCACCCGCGTCGCGCCTGGGAGACTTGCGAGGTACTCGGCGACGAGATCGGGGAGCGCCATCAGCTCGAATAGCGTAGGCGCCCTCGACGAGCGCCTTGGCTCAACGTGCTCGCTCGGGGTCGGTGGAGGTCGCTTCCGAACGGATCGCGGAGATCAGTGATCGACCGGGTTCTGGCCCCCGAACCCCCTTCGAGCTGGGCTATACTGCGCCTCTGGACTTTCATCTGCGGAACCGGGCAACCGGCGTTCGTACCTGAAGGTGGGCTTCGCAGCCCACTTTTTTTTCGCCCTGGATCGGAAACGGAACACAATGAGCGACCAACTTCATACCACCATCGAGCATCGTTTGGCAGAGCTCGATCCCCAGCTCGAACTGCTCCTCGCAGAGCCGTTGTCGGCGGGCATCACGAGGCTCACGATCGACCACCCCGCGGGCGTCGACCTCTCGCTTTGCGAGCGCGTGACCCGGGCGCTCCGCGATCTGCTCGAGGACACTGCGCTCGAGGTTTCCTCACCCGGTCCGCAGCGACCGCTAACCAAGCCCGACCATTTTCGGCGTTTCCTCGGTCGCCGCGCGCGCGTCCGGACCCGCGGCGAGCACGACGGTCGCCAGAGCTTCACGGGTGAGCTTGTCGGCGCCGACGACCGCGCCGTGACGGTCGCCGCCGGCGAGGGGGTCGTCTCGATCCCCTATTCAGACATCAAGCGAAGCAATCTCCTGGAGGGCTGACAATGTCGAGAGAGATCGTCGAAGCGGTTGGCGTCCTGGAGCGCGAGAAGGGCATCTCGGCCGAGCGGCTGATGGAAGCGCTCGAAGACGCTCTCCTATCGGCCTACAAGAAGCAGCCCGGCGCGGCCAAGTACGCGCGCGTCGACATGGATCGCGAGACCGCCGACTTCAAGGTCTTCGAACTGATCGTGCCGGCCGACCTGGAGGAGCAGCTGCTCGCCGAGGTCGAGGTCGAGGAAGTCTCCGAGATCGATCCCGAGACCGGCGAGCTGCGCGAGCCCGTCGAGCCCGAGATCGACCAGGAGTTGCTCGCGCAGCACTCCGACCAGATCGACGAGCGCGACGTAACCCCCGAGAACTTTGGCCGGATAGCCGCCCAGACCGCCAAGCAGGTGATCCTCCAGCGGATCCGCGAGGCCGAGCGCGACATGATGTTCGACGAGTTCCAAGACCGCGTCGGCGAGCTGATCACCGGCATCGTCCAGCAGACCGACTCGCGTTACACGCTCGTTCAGCTGCGCGAGCGCGTCGAGGCCCTGCTGCCGAAGTCCGAACAGGTCCACAACGAACGCTACGACCACGGTTCGCGGATCAAGGCGATCATTACCGACGTCTCGTCGCAGTCGAAGGGCCCGAGCATCATCGTCTCGCGCCGGTCGCCGGAGTTGATCCGCGCCCTGTTCGAGCTCGAGGTTCCCGAGATCGCCGACGGTCTCGTCGAGATCGAGAACGTCGCTCGCGAGCCGGGCTACCGCTCCAAGATCGCTGTCGTCTCACATGCTGCGGGCGTCGATCCGGTTGGTGCCTGCGTCGGCCCGCGCGGCTCGCGCGTCCGGATGGTCGTGTCCGAGTTGCGCGGCGAGAAGATCGACATCATTCCCTACAACGAGGAGCCCGCCCGGTTCGTCGCGAAGGCGCTCTCGCCCGCACGCGTGCGCGAGGTTCTCGTCGACGACGAAAACCGCCAGGCGACGGTGATCGTCCCCGACGACCAGCTTTCGCTCGCGATCGGCAAGGAGGGGCAGAACGCCCGCCTGGCCGCGCGCCTGACCGGCTGGCGCATCGACATCCGCTCGGAGACGGAGTTCGCCGAGGAGGAGGTTGAGATGGGCTATCAGGAGGAGGAGACCACTGGGCGCTGCGCGGCGATCATGTCCAACGGCAAGCGCTGCCCGAACGCCGCGCTCCCCGCGTCGCACTATTGCGGACTCCCGCGCCACCAGGCCCTTTCGAGCTTCAAGACCCCGCGGGTCGTGATCCTCGACGGCCTTGACGACGCCCAGATCACGCTGCTGACGGGCGACGGTGAGGGTGACCAAGCCAAGCAGGTGATCGCAGAGGCCGAAGCGCGGTTCGCAACCCTCGAGGAAGCCGAAGCGAGGGCCGAGGCAGCCGCAGCACAGGCCGCGGCCGAGGCACTCGCCGCGGCGGAGGCGAGCGCCGCGGCTGCAGCGGCCGACGCCGAGGCCTCACTCGACGCCGACGCCGAGGCAGAGCCGGTTGCGACGACCGGAGAGGAAGAGCCCGGCTAGCCGGGCTCTTCGAGAGCTCAGATGGCTAAGAAGCGCGTCCACGAGATCGCCAAGCAGCGGGGGATGCCCAGCAAGGAGGTCCTCAAGGTCCTCCAGGCGGCCGGCCTCGATGTCAAGGCC
>JACCVG010000146.1 GCA_013698335.1 Thermoleophilaceae bacterium | reverse complement strand
GGCGCGGCCTGGGGATCGGCTGCCGCGGCCTCCTGTGGCTCGACGCCACCGTCCGGCCCCGGCTCCGCTGCACCGGCCCGCTCGCCCTCAGGCCGGTGCTGATCACTGGTGGCACCAGGCGACCAGGCCACGATCTTGGTCTTTGCGTGGCGCTCGATTGCCTCGAGGTCGTCGCGCTGCTTGGAGGTGATGAAGGTCAGGGCGCGCCCGGTCCGCCCGACACGGCCAGTGCGGCCGATCCGGTGGACGTAGACATCGGGCGAGTTCGGCACGTCGTAGTTGATGACGTGGGTGACGCCGGAGATGTCGAGCCCGCGCGCCGCGATGTCGGTCGCCACGATCAGCTTCTCGCGGCCACCCTTGAAGGCGATCATTACGCCGTCGCGGCTGCCCTGGGAGAGGTCGCCATGCAGCGCCTTGACGCGGATGCCGTCACGATCGAGCGAACGCGCGAGTCGATCGGCGCCGATCTTGGTTCGCACAAAGATGATCGCCTGGTCGGGCCGCTCCTCCTTGAGCACCTTGGCTAGCGCCGCAGGCTTGTCCGACTGGGAGACTTCGACGTGGAACTGCTCGACCGTGTCGATCGTCAGCGTCGCGGCGGCGACCTTGATCGTCACCGGGTCGTACATCCCCTTTTCGGCGAGCTTCTTGATCGGCGGCGGCATCGTGGCCGAGAAGAGCCCCGTCTGGCGCCCCGACGGACAGCGGGCGAGAATCTTCTCGACGTCCTCGAAGAAGCCGAGGTCGAGCATCTCGTCGGCCTCGTCGAGCACGACGAAGCGGGTGCCGTCGAGCATCAGCGCGTGCCGACCCATCAGGTCCATCACCCGGCCGACCGTCCCGACGACGACCTGACCGCCCTCCTTGAGCTGTGCGATCTGGGTGCGAATCGGCGCACCGCCGAAGACGGCGACGACCTCGACGCCCTTCTTGGCGCCGTAGGCGCGCAGCGCCTGGGTGACCTGGATGCAGAGCTCGCGGGTCGGCGTCAGTACGAGCGCCTGGACGTCCTCGTCGCGCACGTCGATGTACTCGAGCAGCGGGAGGCCGAAGGCAGCCGTCTTGCCGGTTCCGGTCTGGGCCTGGCCGATCATGTCGCGGCCCTCGAGCAGGACGGGGATCGCCTGCTCCTGGATCGGGGTCGGCTTGTCGTAGCCGAGATGGGTCAGCGCATCGAGAATCGGCTCGGAGAGACCGAGCTCGGCGAAAGTCGTCACCGGGTGAGCGTACTGACGGAGTGAACCTGCCGGGCGGTTGGTCGGTCAGTCGAGCCCGACGAGCGCCCGGAACTGCTCGGGCGGCGGAAGCTCCTCGAGCAGCGCCCACGGCTCCGAGAGCGCGAGCTCCTCGAGCGGGATCGGGCCGGTCGCAACGGCAATCGTCTGGGCGCCGACGGCCTTGCCGCAGGCGACGTCGTGGGCGGTGTCGCCGATCACGAACGGCCTGAGCTCGGCGCCCGGGCCGAGCAGCCCCGCGGCCAGCTCGACGGCAGCCCGCGCGATCTCCGCGCGCTCGCCGGGACCGACGCAGAAGGCCCCTTCGTCGAGCCGGTCGATCAGACCGTAGTGGGTCAGCTTGGCGTGGGCGCCAGCCCGTGTGTTGCCGGTCAGCAGCAGGTTCAGCACGTCGTCGCGCCCGGCCAGGTCGTCGAGGATCGCCTCGACGTTCGGCATCACGTAGCCCTCGCGCATTGGCAGGCAGCGCGGCAGGTCGCGCTCGTAGGCACGCAGAAACGCCGACACCGTCTCGTCAGAAACCGGCTCTCCGAGTTGCTCTATCAGCAGTGCGGCGATCGAGGCGTCGGTCAGGCCAGCGGTCCGCAGCTCGGTGATGTCGGGCTCGCGGCCGTAGACCTCGCGAACCGCGGCCTCGATCGCGAAGACGCCGGCGCGCGCGGTGCTGAGCAGAGTCCCGTCGAGGTCCCAGAAGAGCGCGACGGGCGCGCTCATGAGGTCACCTCGGGGAGCCTCGCCTCGCCTGAGGCGATCAGCGCCTCGGCGCGCTCCCAATCGTCCGGGTAGTCGATCGAGAAGCCCTCGGCACCGCGGCTGAGGAACGGGAGCACCCGCTCGCCCGAAATGCTGCCGTGCTCGTACACGGCGCGCACCCGCGCGATCTCGAGGCTCGAGTCCTGGACGTAGACCTCGGGCAGCGCCGCGTACTGACGCGAATGGAGCGGCACCGGCACGCCGTCGTCGGGCTGCTCGAGCAGCGGTTGCATCAGGGGATCCCCGATCGTCCACATCTTGCCGGGATGCTCGCGGCAGAGCGCGACGGCCCGGATCGAGTCGGCATCCGGCTCGGCCAACAGTGCCTCATGGGCGGAGCGGATCGAATCGGCGCTGCGGAACGGGCTCGTCGGGCGCAGGATCGCGAACAGCTCGAGGGAGCGCCCGGCAGCATCCAGCGCGTGCCGGACCCAATCGATGTCAGGCGACGTCGAGCCGGCCATCGACTCCGGCCGCAGCCACGGCGCCTCCGCCCCGTAGCGGAGCGCGACGTCTGCGATCGCTTGCGAGTCGGTCGAGACGAGTACCGACCCGAACAATTCGCTCTCCCGCGCCGTGGCGATCGTGTAGGCGATCAGGGGGTGGCCCGCCAGCTCGCGCACGTTCTTGCCGGGCACACGGGTCGAACCCGCGCGAGCGGGGATCAACGCGACCGCAGACGCCATCAGACCGCCGAAGGGTCGTGGTTGACGTAGACGGTCTTGAGGTCGGAGTAGACCTCGATCGCCTCGGTGCCGGCCTCGCGCCAGCCGTTACCCGAATCGCGCAGCCCCCCGAAGGGCATGTGCGGCTCGGAGCCGTAGGTCGGGCCGTTGACCGACGCGACACCGCTCTGAATCCGGGCGAGGAACTCCTGGCCGCGATGGACGCTCGCCGTCCAGATCGATGCCGTCAGGCCGTAGGGCGAGTCGTTGGCCGCCTCGAGGGCTTCCTCGAACCCGCTCACCGGCCGGATCGTCGCGATCGGGCCGAACAGCTCCTGCGAATCGAGCTCTGCCGTCTCGACGAGCGTCGGCGGCATGTAGAAGCCGCCGTCGTGATCGGGGCCGGTCAGACGCTCGCCGCCGCACAACACGGTCGCCCCTCGCTCCCGTGCGCTCGCAACTGCGGCGATCATCTGGTCGAGCTGGCCCTCGTTGATCACCGGGCCGTAGTCGTGCTCGTCGCCCGGCCCGACCCGCTGGGCGGCCGCCTGCTCGAGCATCAGATCGCGGAACCGCTCGTAGACCGCTTCGAACACGAGCAGCCGGCTTCCAGCCGCGCACCGCTGCCCGGCGTTGCTGAACGCGGAGAGCGCGGCGGCCTGGGCGGCGGCTTCGAGGTCGGCGTCGTCGCAGACGATCAGGGGGTTCTTGCCGCCGAGCTCGAGGCAGACCTTCGCCAGCCGCTCGCCGGCGGTCCGGGCGATCATCCGGCCGACCGACGTCGAGCCGGTGAAGCTGACGACCGCGACGTCGGGGTGCTCGACCAGCGGCTGCCCCGCCTCCTCGCCCATCCCGTGCACGAGGTTGAGGACACCGGCCGGAACGCCAGCCTCGGCCGCAAGCCTGCAGAACGCCGAGGCCGTCTCGGGGGTGTCCTCGGATGCCTTGAGCACGACTCCGTTGCCGCAGAGCAGCGCCGGGAAGACCTTCCAGGCAACGTTTGCGATCGGCGTGTTGGCGGCGATGATCAGCCCCGCGACGCCGAGCGGCTGGCGGATCGTCATCGCCTGGCGATTCGCCACGCCGCTGGTCGTCGTCTTCGCGTAGGAGCGTCGGCCCTCGCCGGCGACGAAGAAGCCCATCTCGATCGCACCGCCGGCCTCGCCGAGCGCGTCGTTGGGCGACTTGCCCGTCTCGGCGGAGACAATCGCGGCGATCTGGTCGCGGTCGCGCTCGAGCAGCCCGGCTATCCGGCGCAGCGTGTCGCCT
>JACCVG010000122.1 GCA_013698335.1 Thermoleophilaceae bacterium | reverse complement strand
TCGTGCAGGAGCCGCGCCCGACGATGGTCGGCGAGCGCGTCAACTCGCAGGGCTCGCGCAAGGCCAAGGAGCTGCTGCTCGCCGACGACTACGACGGCCTCAACCAGGTCGCCGAGGACCAGGTCGACGGCGGCGCGCACGTGCTCGACATCTGCGTCGCGCTGACCGAGCGCGCCGATGAGGACGAGCAGATGCGACAGGTGGTCAAGCGGATCTCGCTGACCCAGCCCGCCCCGATCCAGATCGACTCGACCGAGCCCGACGTGATCCGCGCGGCGCTCGAGCAGATCCCCGGCCGCGCGGTCGTCAACTCGGTCAATCTCGAGGCGGGTCGCGACAAGCTCGACCTCGTCGTCCCGCTTGCCCGCGAGCACGGCGCCGCGGTGATCGCGCTGACGATCGACGAGGTCGGGATGGGCAAGACGGCCGAGCGCAAGATCGAGATCGCCAAGCGGATCAAGCAGTACGCCTGCGACGAACATGGCCTCGATCCCGAGCTGCTGATCTTCGACCTGCTGACCTTCACGCTGACTACCGGCGACGAGGAGTGGCGGCCTTCCGCGGTCGCGACGATCGAGGCGATCCGCGAGCTCAAGCAGGTGCTCCCCGAGGTCAAGACCTCGCTCGGCGTCTCGAACGTCTCCTTCGGCGTCGGCCAGCCCGCGCGCGCGGTGATCAACTCGGTCTTCCTCCACCACTGCGTCGAGGCGGGGCTCGACCTGGCGATGGTCAACCCCAACCACATCACGCCCTACGGCGAGATCTCCGAGTTCGAGCGCGGGCTCGCGGACGACCTCGTCTTCAACCGCTCCGAGGATGCGCTCGAGAAGCTGATCGAGCACTTCGAGTCCAAGGGCGAGGTCGCCGAGGACGAGGCCGAGGATCCGACTGCCGAGATGGAGCCAGAAGAGGCGCTCCACTGGCACATCCTGCGGCGCAAGAAGGACGGCGTCGAGGACTGGATCGATCGCTCGGTTGAGAAGATCGGCGCAGTCCCCACCCTCAACGGCGTGCTGTTGCCCGCGATGAAGGAGGTCGGGGACAAGTTCGGCGCCGGCGAGCTGATCCTGCCGTTCGTCCTCCAGTCGGCCGAGGTGATGAAGCGCGCGGTCACCCAGCTCGAGAACTATCTCGACCGGATCGACGGCCATACGAAGGGCAAGGTCGTGATCGCGACGGTCTTCGGCGATGTCCACGACATCGGTAAGTCGCTCGTCAACACGATCCTGACCAACAATGGCTACACGGTGATCGACCTCGGCAAGCAGGTCCCGGTCGACACGATCATCAGCGCGGCGGTCGAGCACGACGCCGATGCGATCGGCCTCTCGGCGTTGCTCGTCTCGACCTCGAAGCAGATGCCGATCTGCATCGGGGAGCTCCACGGCCGGGGCCTTGAGTTCCCTGTCCTGATCGGCGGTGCCGCGATCAATCGCGATTTCGGTAGGCGGGCGCTCTATCCGGCCGGCAAGGAATCGGATGAGACCTACGACCCGGGAGTCTTCTACTGCAAGGACGCCTTCCAGGGGCTCGACACGATGGATGCTCTGGTCGATGACGAGGCTCGCGGTGCGCTGGTGGAGCGGATTCGCTCCGAGGCCAAAGAGCTGCGCGAGCGGCCGGTCGTCGTCGATGACGGCCCTCCGACGACCGACGCGAGCGTTCGCTCCACGGCCGCGACCGACAAACCGATCCCGGAGCCGCCGTTCTGGGGCGCCCGGGAGATCGAAGTCGATCTCGCCGAGGTTTACCCCCACCTCGACCGGCACGTGCTGTTCAAGCTCCACTGGGGCGGCCGAGGAGTCAAGGGGGCGGAATGGGAGAAGCTGCTGGCCGAGGAGTTCGAGCCGCGGCTCGAGCGGATGTGGGCCGAGCAGGACTACCTCCACCCCCGAGCGCGGCTCGGCTACTTCCCCTGCAACACGGACGGCAACGAGTTGGTCGTGTTCGATCCCGAGCAGCGCGACAAGGAGCTCGAGCGGCTCGTCTTCCCGCGCCAGCCGCGCCACGACCGGATCTGCCTCGGCGACTTCTTCCGGCCGATCGACTCGGGCGAGCGCGATGTGGTCGCGCTACAGGGCGTGACCGTCGGACCCGAGGTGACCGAGGTGATCGAGCGGCTCGAGCGCGAGGGCGAGTTCGCCGAACAGCTCTACGTGCACGGGATCGGTGTCCAGTCCGCCGAGGGTCTGGCCGAGTGGCTGCACTCCGGGATTCGCCGCGAGCTCGGGATCGAGCCCGATCAGGGTCGCCGCTACTCGTGGGGCTACCCGGCCTGCCCGGACCAGTCCGAGCACGAAAAGGTCTGGCGGCTGCTCGGTCTCGGCGAGATCGGCATGACCCTCTCCGACGGCTTCGCCGTGATGCCCGAGCAGTCGACCGTCGCGATCGTCGCCCACCACCCGCAGGCGGTCTACTTCGGCATGAAGTCGGGGTTCATCCCCAAGGACAAGGTGCCCGACGAGCTGATCGCCGGGACCGACCGCGGCGGGGAACTCGTTGGCGAGCCAGAACTCGGCTGACCTACCCGAGGCCGCCGTCGGCGCGGTGCTGGCGGTCGAGACGACCGAGGCCGGCACGCGGCTCCGGCTCCGCGTTCGCCGCCGCGACGGGTCGACTCCTTTCGAGGCGGACTACGCCGAGCAACTACCGGCACCGGCGACCGTCTACGAGGGCGCGGAGGACATCTTCGTCAAGCTCGCACCGGACGGCCGCACCGTTCTCGCGGTCGGTGTTCCGGGCATCGCGCACGAACCGCTCGAGGTTCTCTCGACCACCCCTGCCGACCAGGTGAGCCGCGCGATCGACCTGGCCTTCGAGCTTCAGGGCGCACAGGGTCAGCCGGTGCCGGCGTGGGCTACGACCGGAACCAAGCTCTACGCGCGCACGATGGTCGGGGCGATGACTCGGTTCGTTCGATTGCTCGCTCATCTGGCGATGCCGCGCTGGCATCCCGCGATGCGCGCGATCGACGGGCTGACCTACCGCGAATGGATCCGCACCACGGGAGTCCTAATGGCCGAGGAGCTCCCTCAGGAGCGCTGGGACGAGCGCGCACGGGAGCTCGGCGCCGACCCCCCGAACGGCTTCCGGGCCGCCTATGAGCGCTGGGCCGAGCGGGCCTCCGGCGACGCCCGGCTCACGAGACGATGGGCGCTCGACCTCCAGCACGAAATGTCGAGCTGCTGAGAAGCTATTGACGCCCGCCGGACAGCGGGAGGGTGAGGGAGGTAAGCCGACCGGCGGGCGCAACGACCAGTCAACAGTCGCATCGTGTGAGCAGCGCGAGAGTTGACTAAGACTTTGGTTAGAACCCTCTAGCGCGAGAACTGGCGCCCTGGGGACGAACGTCGCGTGCGCATGACCCCGGTGGGGTCTAGCCGGGGTCGCCCGCAGCGATCAGGCTCTCGACCCGCGCGAGCGCCGCCTCGATTCGCGTCTGCATGATCTCGAGCACCTCGCGAGCTTCGCTGACTCCACTGGTCGCCTTGGTCAGGTGGCCGCGGATCTTCTGAGTGTCGCGCAGCGCGGCAGCGGCCTCCTCGGTCGCCGCACGTACGCCGGCCGCGTCGAGGACCGATGCGGAGTCCCGCTCGGCGAGCAGCTTGCAGCGGGCGTAGCGGTAGGCGATGTCGAGGCCGCGTTCATCGAGGTCGTCCTTGTCGAAGGCGACGATCATCTTGTTGCCCTGGAACTCGGCGAGCGGCTCGGTGCGCGCCGGGATCTTCGCGTCGGAGGACACCACGAGGATCGCGAAGTCGGCGTTGCGCACCGCCATCGCGGCGTCGAGCTCGCGCCAGGCGTCCAGTCGCGAGAGCCGCTTGTCCTTGGCCTCGAAGACGACTCGACCCCGGCCGGCACCTGTCGCGCCGTCGAGTTCCACGACGACGTCGCCGACCTTGTCACCTGACTCTGCCTGGGAGTCGCCGGTGTGGACGGCGGAATCCCCGCGACCGTCGGCCAGCCGCTCTATCGCCTCGAAGACGATCGCCTCGAAGGTCCGCCCCTTGCCCGCCCCGCGCTCGCGCTCGGCATCGATCTCGGCCTCCGCCTCGCCCGCGTCACGGAGCCGTTGAACCTCGAGCTGAAGTGCGCCGACCTTCTCGAGCAGCGCGCTGTCACCCTCGCGGCCGGCCTTCAGCTCGCGCACGACCGACGCCTTGAAGTCGGCGAGCGGATTCTGCCCCTCCGCGCTCGAGAACAGACGAACGAGGTTCTGCTGCGACTCGCGCAGGGAGCGCTCGACGAGTTCCTTGATCTGGTGTTGGACCGCGGAGCTCCGCTCGCTTCCGAAGGTCGTGGCGATCTGCTCGGCGAGCTGCTCGGAGTGACCGCTGAGCGCTTTCGCCACCGCGCCGCCGTCGGCGCCGAAGGCGGCTTCCATCTGGGTGGCGAGCTCGGTGGCTACGCCTTGCGCGCGCTCACCGAAGGAGCGCTCGACCTCGCCCGAGACCTTCTCGAGCTCTCGCCGGATGAAGTCGACCTCGACGCTCGTCGACTCGCGGTCGAGTACCCGGGCGCCGATCTCGAGTGCCTGGCGGGTGATGTCCTCGGGCGAATCGCCCTGGTCGATGCGCTGGCGGATCAGGTCTACGAAACGCTCGTCAGCGACGATCAGATCGGCGATCAGGACAGCTCCGGCGCGTACTTCGACGCGACCGAGCTGCAGGGGGAGTGGGGTGGCGGCTTCCATGGCTTAGCAGTCGAAAGCTACGCCTGGCTCCTGACGGAAAGAGCCCGGCCTCCAGATCCCCCTCTCTATAGGCTCCGCGGCGATGCCTTCGCGCCGGGACCAGATCAAGATGAGCGCGGACGAGCGCGCGCAGTTCCTCGACGAGGAGAAGACGCTCACCTGCGCCACGGTCGGCATCGACGGCCGACCGCACCTGATGCCGCTCTGGTTCGTCCGCGACGGGGCCGAGCTGCGCGGCTGGACCTTCGCCAAGTCCCAGAAGACCAAGAACCTCGAGCGCGATCCACACGCGACCATCCAGGTCGAAGCGGGCGTCGACTACCAGGATCTGCGCGGCGTGATGATGGAGTGCGATGTGGTCGTGGTGCGCGAGGTCGAGGCGGTCGCCGACCACGGCATGGAGCTCTTCGAGCGCTACGGCGGCACCAGTGAGCTCCCTCCGGAGACGCGCGACATGGTTTTGGCCCAGGCCCCCAAGCGGGTCGGGCT
Source organism: Thermoleophilaceae bacterium (assembly GCA_013698335.1). Taxonomy (GTDB): domain Bacteria; phylum Actinomycetota; class Thermoleophilia; order Solirubrobacterales; family Thermoleophilaceae; genus JACCVG01. The sequence continues at coordinate 8,074 of JACCVG010000122.1, read as the reverse complement.
GTGCTTCATCCCGACCCGGGTGGTCAGCTGGGACCACCGCAAGCTGGGGGGCGTCTATTAGCAGCGCGCTGAAAGGCCTGATCCTCTCGGGGGGCAAGGGAACACGCCTCCGCCCACTCACCCACACGAGCGCGAAGCAGCTCGTCCCGGTCGCCAACAAGCCGGTTCTCTTCTACGGCATGGAGGCCCTCGTGGCTGCGGGGATCGAGGAGATCGGCATCGTCATCGCTCCCGAGACCGGCGATGAGATCCGGGCAGCCGCCGGCGACGGGTCGGCCTTCGGTGCGCAGATCACCTACATCGAACAGCCCGAGCCGCTCGGACTCGCGCACGCTGTGCTGACGGCGGCTGACTTCCTCGGCGATTCCTCGTTCGTCATGTACCTCGGCGACAACATGCTGCGTGACGGAATCACCGCGCTCGTCGACGAGTTTCGACGCGATGAGCCCGATGCGATGATCCTGCTGACGGAGGTGCCCGACCCCGAGCACTACGGCGTCGCGGAGCTGGACGGGCAGCAGGTCACGCGGCTGGTCGAGAAGCCGAGTGAGCCGCGTACCAACCTCGCGCTGGTCGGCGTCTACATGTTCACGCGGTCGATCCTCGACGCCGCGCGCGCGATCGAGCCCTCGCCGCGCGGTGAGCTCGAGATAACGGACGCGATCCAGCGCCTGGTCGACGGTGGCCTGCGGGTGACGCCCCATCTCGTGAGCGGCTGGTGGAAGGACACCGGTCAGGTGCAGGATCTGCTCGACGCCAACCGGCTCATCCTGGAGGAGATCTCCGGCCGAACGGCGGGCGAGCTGATCGACTCCCGCGTCGAGGGTCGCGTGGTGATCGAAGCCGGTGCCGTGCTGGAGCGCTCGGTCGTGCGCGGGCCGGCCGTGATCGGAGCCGGCGCGCGGATCACTGACGCGTTCATCGGGCCCTATTCCGCGATCGGCGAAGGGGTGCAGATCTCGCGTGCCGAGATCGAGCACTCGATCATCCTGGCGGGCTCCTCGCTGCGCGATCTCGAGGGCCGGGTCGAAGCGAGCCTGATCGGGCGTGATGTCCATATCTCCCGCGGCCCGGCAACACCCCGCGCCCATCGCTTTGTCGTCGGCGACCACGCTGAGATAGAGATCCCTTGAAGACCCTGATAACGGGTGCGGCTGGTTTCATCGGCTCGGCTTACGCGCGCGTCGTGCTCGACTCCAGGCCTGAGGAGCAGCTCGTCGTGCTCGACAAGCTGACCTACGCGGGGCGGCGCGAGAACCTCGCCGAGATCGACGATCGGATCGAGTTCGTCCAGGGCGCGATCGAGGACCGGGACGCGGTGCGTGAGGCGATCGCAGGCTGCGATTGCGTCGTCAACTTCGCGGCCGAGTCGCACGTCGACCGGTCGATCGACGACCAGGACGCCTTTGCGCGGACACACGTGATCGGCACGGGGGTCGTGCTCGACGCGGCGCGCGAGGCCGGGGTGCAGCGGTTCCTCCAGGTCTCGACCGACGAGGTCTACGGCTCGATCGAGGAGGGCACCTTCACCGAGGACTCACCGATTCGGCCCTCCTCCCCCTACAGCGCGACCAAGGCGGGAGGCGATCTGCTCGTGTCCGCCCACTTCCATACGTACGGGCTCGAGACCGTCATCTGCCGCGGCTCGAACAACTACGGGCTTCGCCAATACCCCGAGAAGCTGATTCCGCTGACGATCTTGAACGCCCTCGCGGGCGATTCGATCCCCGTCTACGGCGATGGACTTCAGGTACGCAACTGGATCCACGTCGAGGACTTCGCGCGGGCGATCGACACCGTCCTGCTGGACGGCGCGCCCGGCGAGGTCTACAACGCCGGTGGCCCCGTCGAGGTCCCGAACATCGAGGCCGTCAAGCGCGTGTTGGAGCTCACCGGCCGCGACGAGTCGCTGATCGAGTACGTCCGCGACCGGCCGGGCCACGACCGCCGCTACTCGCTCTCCTCAGACAAGGTTCGAGGACTCGGCTGGGAACCGCGAACCCGATTCACCGACGGTCTCGTGGCGACCGTCGACTGGTACCGCGACAACGAGCCCTGGTGGGAACCGATCCGCTCTGGCGAGTACCGCGCCTACTACGAGCGCCAGTACGGGCGGGCGCTGGGCTGAGCGTCGCTCAGCCGTTGGCCATTGCTCGCGCGATCACGACGCGTTGGATCTCGTTCGTACCCTCGTAGATCTGGGTGATCTTGGCGTCACGCATCATCCGCTCGACCGGGTACTCGGTCACGTAGCCGTAGCCGCCGAGCACCTGGATCGCCTCGAGCGTGACTGCCATCGCGGTGTCGGAGGCGAACAGCTTGGCCATCGAGGTCAGTTTGCCGAGCCCCGGCTCGCTGCGATCGGCGGCGGCGCAGGCGCAGTAGAGCAACTGCCGCGCCGCCGCGGTCCGGGTCTCCATGTCGGCGAGCTTGAACTGGATGCCCTGAAGCCGGTTGATCGGGTTGCCGAAGGCGATCCTTTCCTTGGCGTAATCGTTGGCGTAGTCGGTCGCGCCCTGAGAGATGCCGACGGCCTGCGCGGCTGCGCCGAGCCGGGTGCGCTCGAGCGTCCCGAGGGCGATCGAGAGCCCCTTGCCTTCATCGCCGATCAGGTTCTCGTGCGGAACGCGAACGTCCTCGAAAACAGGAGATCCGGTCGGCGAGCCCTTGATGCCGAGCTTGTGCTCGAGCTTGCCGATCGAGAACCCGGGCGTGTCCTTCTCGACGACGAACGCGCTGATCCGGCGGTCCTCGCGGTTGGTCACCGCGAACACGACGTAGAAGTCCGCGATGCCGGCGTTGGTGATCCAGTTCTTGGACCCGTTGATCACCCATTCGTCCCCATCGCGCACCGCGTGAGTGCGCATCGCCCCGGGGTCAGAGCCGGCCTCGGGCTCGGAGAGACAGAACGCCGGTGACCATTCGCCGCTCGCGCAGCGCGGCAGGAAGCGCTGCTTGAGCCCGTCCGATCCGGCGCGCTGGATCGGCAGCGTGCCGAGCTCGTTGATCATCAGGATCAGTGCGCTAGAGGCGCACGCCTTGGCGATCTCCTCGACCGCCACCTGGAGCATCAGTGTGCCCGTTCCGGTGCCCCCGTACTCGGTGTCGAAGGGCAGCGCCAGGATGTCGTGTTCGGCGAGCAGCTCGCGTACATCCCACGGGTACTCGGCCTTCGCGTCGATCTCGGCTGCCCGCGGAGCGATCCGCTCACGGACCATCTGCCGGATCGTGTCGCGGAAGTCCTTGTGCTCCTGAGGGAGGTCGTAGAGGTCGGTGGCGGTCGCGCTCATTGCCGGAAGGCTAGTTGCGAACGGCGCCGGTCAGCGTCTCGGCGGCTTCGAGTACCGCCGCGCGGGCGTCCTCCGGCCATACGACGACGGCGTCGCCGGCCTCCTTGAGGATCTCGGTCACGAGCCAGTCGTTGCCCGCGAAGTGGAGCTCGACGATCACCGAGCCGTCCGCAAGCTCCTCGAGCACCGCGCGATCCTCACGTGCCCAGCGGGCGCGTTCGGCGGAGACCCACACACGCGCCGGGCGCGAGGCCGGAACCTCGCCGGTCCGCGGCCAGCCGCGGACGTCGGGCTCGACGTCGGAGCGCGGGTCGAAGGAGTCCTCGGTGACGGTCGCCTCGCGGATCCGGTCGAGCCGGAAGCTGCGGGCAGCGCCGCGTTCGGCGTCGAAGCAGTGGACGTACCAGCCCTCCTGTCCGTTGAGCAGCTGATAGGGCTCGATGCGGCGAGTGACGAACTCGTCCTCGTTCTCCTTGTAGTAGTCGATCTCGAGCACGCGGCGAGCGGCGATCGCCGCCGAGACCACCCGCGCGATACCTGAGTCATCGCCCTTGGCGGTCGTGATCTGGAGGCCGTCGGACGCCGGATCCTGGCCGAGCGCGGTCACGATCTTCTCCCGAGCGGAGGTCAGAGAGCCTTCGGGCAGGTGCTCACCGAGCAGGTCGATTGCCGCGATCAGCGCCTTGGCCTCGAGCGGGAGCAGTCGCGCCGGCTTGGCGAAGTTGTCACCGTAGGGTTCGGGATCGACCTCGATCGTGTCGCCCTGGACCTCGGCGTAGAGGACGTAGCTGCCACCGCCGAAGTTGACGACGTTGAGCACGTCGATGTCCTCACGGAGCTCCTCGTCGGTGACGTTGAGCGTCTTGCAGAGCTCGCGCAAGTCGAGCTTCTCGCCCAGCCGCGCGGCTTCGATCAGGATCCCCGCCAGCGTGACGAGTCGGGCGAAGCGCTCGGGACGGATCGCGGAGTCATCCGGCGAACGCGTCGTCTCCCGCTCTGGGCGCGCGGGACGGACTCGGCTCGAGACATCGGCGGTCTCGTACTCGCCGCTGTGACGCTCGACGATCGAGTTGACCCGCTCCGCCGTCTCGGCGACGAGCTCGGGCGGGCCGAGCACTCGTGCGCGGGCGCCGAGCCCCAGGACCCACGAGGAGAGCTGGCGGCCGTCGCCGTACTCGGTCTCGAACACGACGCCGTCGGCGGGGGCGTCGGCTGCGTCCTCGGCGGGGCTCAGCGTGCCCGCGTGCCCGAAGTGCCGCTCGGCCAGCCACGCGATTCGATCAGAGAGCCAGACCCGGGCGGTGCCACGACGTTCGCCGAGCTGCCAATCGGTGCGCGAGGCGTAAATTCGCGGATCGAACGCCTCGGGGCGATTGAAATCGTGCTCGGCCTTCGAGGAATAGCCGACCTTGCCGCGGATCCGCGAGAGCCTGAAGACGCGGTCCTCACCGCGCTCGTGCGAGTGGCCGACGAGGTAGAACTGGCCGCCGCGGAAGAGCAGGTGGTAGGGATCGACCTTGCGCTTCTCCTGGGCGTCGCGGCCGATCGTGTAGTACTCGAACAGGACCGTCTTACGACGGAAGATCGCCGTCTCGATCTTCGAGAGCCGCTGGGAGAGCTCGCGGCCGCCCGCGCCGGCGGTGACGGCGAGGGCCACCGAGCGGTTCTCGGGCGCATCGATCGGCGAAGGCTTGCCCCACGAGAGCTGCTGCAGCGCGAGCCGCAGCGGCTCGGCGTAGGCGAACTCGCCGCCGAGCAGCGAGAGCGACGTGCGCAGCGCGCCGAGCTCCTTGTCCGTGAACTCGATCGCGGGCAGGTAGAAGTTCTCGGGCGGCAGCGTGTAGCTCTCGGCCTCATAGCCACCGTCGGCGGGCTTGTCGACCTTGAGGTCGATGCCGAGCGATTCAAGCTCGGCGCGGTCCGCGTAGAAGCGACGCGCGAACGCGTCGTCGTTCATGCCCGAATAGCCCTCCACCTCCTGCTTGATCTCGAGCGCGGTCAGCGGCCTGCGCTCGGCCATCAGATAGGAGATCAGGGAGAGCTGGCGGATCAGCTTCTCGGTGTCCTTGGCCACTACACCTGAGGATACGAGCCGCCCGGCCCCACCCGGCCGCAGACAGGCCCAAGTTCCCGCTATTTGCGTCGCGCGAGTCTCAGCCGGCGCGCTGAGGAAAGAAAGCGGAGCCCGAGAGGGCTCGATCGAATCCCGACCAGGGCTCGCCGTCCTGGAGCGTCTTCTCGAGCCGGTCGAAGCTCCCGAGCGTCCCACCGAGGTTGTCGATCATGTGCACGAGCGTTGCTTCGCGTGTACAGGGGACCACCGGCGAGCCGTGCTCGAGCCGACCGTGGTGGGCGAGGATGATGTGCAGGACGGCCTGCGCGATCGCGGACGGGAACCCTTCGATGTCCTCGATCCGGCGGCGGATCATGTAGTAGCCGAGCGGGATCTCACCCTGCAACCTTCCGGCGTCGGTCATCTCGATCGCCGCGCCTTCGGCGGCGTAGGCCTCGATCTTCCCGATGTCGTGCAACAGCGCGCCGGTCACGGCGACGTCGCGGTCGATCCCCGGGAAGGTCGCGGCCATCGCGCTGACGCCTTGGGCGACCGAAAGAGAATGCTCGAGCAGGCCGTGCTGGTAGGCCTGGTGGTAAGTCTTGGCGGCGGGCGCTACGCGCCAGCGCTCCCACAGCTCCGACTGCTCGCCCAGGATCGCTTCGAGCAGCCGGTGGAGATAGGGGTCCTGGACCGTGGCGATCAGCGAGCGCACGTCCTCGACCATCCGCTCGTAGGCGATCGGCGGGCCGTCGAGGAGGTCGGCCGGGTCATAGCTGGACTGCTCGGCCCCCTCGACCGTCTTGACGGTCAGAGTCGATCCGTAGCGCTGGTCGACTGAGTAGCGGCCGCTGACGCGGACGATCGCCCCCGTCTGCGCGGTCTCCCAGATTTGCTCGACGTCGTCCCAGGCCACCGCTTCCAGCGCGCCCGTCACATCGCCGAGCTTCAGCTTTGCGAAGTCCTCGCCGTTGCGCTTCTGCCTGCGCGAGCGGTCGCGCACCACGAACACGGCGTCGACGGTCTCGCCGTCGACCAGATCGCGGACGAATCGCTTCCCGGAGGCCGGCAAAGCGGCCTCGGACGGCTGCCCGACGACGGCGGGCTCTTCGATCGACACGCTGAGCTGCGCTTGTCCCATTTCCAGAATCAAGTTAGAGCGGTGGCCGGACGGTTTCGCGGGCTACGATCCACACCGATGAGGTCGTTCCGCAAGGCGGTGATCTGACTGACCGGGTCCGTGCTGGTCGCGGGCGGGACGGGTGCGCTCGGGGCCGCGGTGGTCGCTGCGCTGCTCGAGGCCGGTCGTCCCGTGACCGCGACCTACATCGTCGAGGCCGAGCGCGAACGGGTCGAGCGCGAGCTCGCCGGCGCGGGTGAGCTGACCTTCCTCGCGGCCGATCTGACCGACGCGTCGGTGGTCGCGAGGACCGTCGCCGCGGTCGACGATCTGGGTGCCGTGGTGAACCTGGTCGGTGGTTACGCGGGCGGAGAGCGGGTTCACGAAACCGACCCGGCGACGTTCGATCGGATGGTCTCGCTCAACCTCCGTCCTCTGTTCCTGCTCGCTCATCACGCGATGCCGCGGTTGCTCACCGCCGGTGGAGCTTCGTTCGTCGGTGTCTCGGCGCGCGCGGCGGTCAGCCCCGGGGGCGGCGCGGCCGCCTACAGCGCGACGAAGGCCGCGGTGCTCGCCTTCATCCAGGCGATCGATGCCGAGTACCGCGACGACGGCGTGCGCTGCAACGCCGTCCTTCCGAGCGTCATCGACACCCCCGCGAACCGCAGCGCGATGCCGGGCGCTGATCACGACTGCTGGGTCTTGCCCGCTGAGATCGCTTCGGTGGTCGCCTTCCTGGTCTCAGACCAGTCGGCCGCAACCAGCGGCGCCGCCATCCCGGTGTACGGCCGCGCGTAGTGGACCAGCGGATCTCGCTCGTCACGCTCGGCACGGTCGACCTCCCGCGGGCAGTCGCCTTCTACGGGGCGCTCGGTTGGAGCGCCGCCGCCGTCCACGACGACGTCGCGTTCTTCCAGACCGGCTGCATGGCCTTAGCGATCTGGGATCGGTCGGCGATGGCCGCTGACGCAGGCCTCGACGACAACGACGGGTTCGGCGGAATCGAGCTCGCCCAGAACGTCGGGTCACCGGAGGAACTGGGAGATCGCCCACAACCCGGCGTGGACCCTCGCCGAGGACGGCGCGATCTCCGTCACCTGACGGTCAACCGCGGGGGTCAGCCGCCGTAGTAGGTGATTGCCCGGCGACCCAACTCGGAGGTCCCGCGCGCGTTCTGGATCGAGGAGAGGGGCGCGGCGAGGAACGGGATCATGCGGCTCGCGGTCCGCTTGGCGACCTGCTTGCCGAGGATCCGCGCGAGCCGGCCGAAGATCGCCTCCTCGCGCCGGAGCCGGTTCTCGATGTAGCTGAACGCGAGCGGCTTGGCGAGCCCGTCGAGCCCGGCGCGGGCCTCCGCCGGGGTCTCGTAGAAGCCTTGGAGCGTGAGTAGCTCGGCGGGTCGCATCGGATCGTGTGGGTTAAATCCGTGGGCCGCAGCGATGAAGAAGATCATCCGGCTCTGGAGCCAGGCGAGCGCAGCGATGTCGGGGACGGCCGTCAGCGCCCCGCCGATCCCAAGCGCAGCCCCCTCGAGCCGCGCCCAGCGGACGTGCGACTTCACCGCGTGGCGCGCGACGCCGTTCGGCGGGCGGCCCGCGTGCTCGGCCGCGA
>JACCVG010000097.1 GCA_013698335.1 Thermoleophilaceae bacterium | reverse complement strand
CGCCAGCACCCGCAGCGGCCGAGCCGGCCCCCGCGGAACCGGCGGAACCGGCGCCCGAGCCCGCCGCTGAGGCCGCACCCGAGCCGACCAAGACGGATGAAACCCCGGAGAAGAGTGGCGAAGAGGCACCTTCGTGAACATCTCAGCAAGCGCCGTGAAGGCGCTCCGCGAACAGACCGGAGCCGGGATGATGGCCTGCAAGAAGGCTTTGACCGAGGCCGAGGGAGCCGTCGACAAGGCGATTGAGATCCTCCGCGTCAAGGGCGAGGCTTCCGCCGCTAAGCGCGGCGAGCGAGCCGCTTCGGAAGGAGTCGTCGAGAGCTACATCCACGCCAACGGCAAGATCGGCGTGATTGTCGAGGTCGACTGCGAAACCGACTTCGTTGCCCGCAACGACGACTTTCGTGAGTTCGCTCGCGAGATCGCGCTGCACGTCGCCGCCGCGGCCCCGCGCTACGTCACCGAGGACGAGGTTCCGGAGGATGAGCGCCAGGCAGAGCTGCGTGTCTTCGAGGAGCAGGCCGCCGACAAGCCCGAGAACGTCCGCCCGAAGATTGCTGAGGGCAAGCTGCGCAAGTGGCTCGAGGAGGTCGTGCTGCTCAACCAGGAGCACGTCAACGGCGACAAGCACGACGGCAAGACGATCGAGCAGCTGCGCACCGAAGCCGCGACCAAGACGGGCGAGAACGTCGTGATCAAGCGCTTCGCCCGGTTCTCGGTCGGCGAGGGCTGAGCAGGCCCGTGTCCGGCGGCGGCGGCGGAGCGCTCAGTACCGACGGGCGCGCTCCCGCATTCGCGCGGATCATGCTGAAGCTGTCCGGCGAGGCCTTGATGGGCGACGCCGAGTACGGCGTCGACCCGGAGCGGATCGCGGCGATCGCGGCCGAGGTCAAGACCGTCGCCGACCGTGGCGTCGAGATCGCGATCGTCGTGGGCGGCGGCAACATCTACCGTGGCCTCAAGGGTGCCGCTGCGGGGATGGACCGAGCCACCGGCGACTACATGGGGATGCTCGCGACCGTCCTCAACGCGCTGGCGCTCCAGGACGCGCTCGAGAAGGCCGGGGCCGATACGCGCGTTCAATCTGCGTTGACGATCTCCGAGGTCGCAGAGCCCTACATCCGCCGACGCGCGATGCGCCACCTCGAGAAGGGCCGGATCGTGATCTTCGCGGCCGGTACGGGGAACCCGTTCTTCACGACCGACACCGCGGCCGCGCTGCGCGCACTCGAGATCCGCGCCGAGGCGATCCTGATGGCCAAGAACGGCGTCGAAGGGGTTTTTGACGACGACCCGCGCAAGAACCCGGACGCGACGTTCATCCCCGAGCTCACCCACCGCGAGGCGATCGAGCGTCGGCTCGCGGTGATGGACTCGACCGCGCTCTCGCTCTGCATGGACAACGACCTGCCGATCCACGTCTTCAACATGGACGACGACGGAAACATCGACCGGATAGTGTGCGGCGAGCGGGTCGGCACCGTCGTACGCAGCTGAAAAGCACGATTCAGGAGCGAGAGAGACCTTGGCAACCGAGATCATCGACGAACTGCTCGCCGACGCGGACGAGCGGATGCTGAGGTCCGTCGAAGCGACCCGCTCGGAGTTCTCCAGCGTCCGCACCGGCCGCGCCTCGCCGCACTTGCTCGACCGCGTCGAGGTCGACTACTACGGCGCCTCGACGCCGCTCAAGCAGCTCGCGAACATCTCTGCCTCCGAGGCGCGCCTGCTGACGATCACCCCTTACGACAAGACCTCGGTCAAGGCGATCGAGAAAGCGGTCATCGAGTCCGATCTCGGCCTCACGCCATCCAACGACGGAACCCTGATTCGCCTCACGATCCCCGAGCTGACCGAGGAGCGGCGCCGCGACCTCGTCAAGGTCGTCCACGGCATCGCCGAGAGCGGCCGCGTGGCGATCCGTAACGTCCGCCGCGACGTGATGCACGACCTGCGCGAGCTCAAGAGCGCGGGCGATGCCGGTGAGGACGACGAGCGCCGAGCCGAAGGCGAGCTCCAGAAGCTCACCGACCGGCACGTGAAGGAGATCGAGGACGCACTGGCCGGCAAGGAAGAGGAGATCCTCGAGGTCTGACCCGGCGGCCGACCGGCCACGAGGGCGACCCGACGGGAGCGACGCCATGGCCGCCAGGCACGTCGCAATCATCATGGACGGCAACGCGCGCTGGGCGCGTGAGCGCGGAGCGCCCGTGCTCGAGGGCCACCGGGCGGGAGCCCAGACGCTCAAGCAGATCGTCCGCGACGCCGTCGCGCTGGGCCTCGCCGAGCTGACCGTCTACGCCTTCTCGACCGAGAACTGGACCCGTCCCGACGATGAGGTCCAGGGGCTGATGGCGATGTTCGCCGAGCTGATCGAGTCAGAGACCCCGGAGCTCCACGACCAAGGCGTGCGGATGCGGTTCATCGGCCGCCGCGACGAGGTCTCCGCCGACCTTCGCGCGCGGATGGGCGAGGCCGAGCGGCGGACCGCGGACAACCGCCGGCTGGGGCTGTTCGTCGCCTTCAACTACGGCGGGCGCGCCGAGATCGTCGATGCCGCCAAGCGGTTCGACGGCGAGACCGAGGAGCAGTTCGCCGAGCTCCTCTACGCGCCCGAGATGGTCGATCCGGAGCTGCTGATCCGCACCAGCGGCGAGGCGCGGCTGTCGAACTTCCTGCTTTGGCAATGCGCCTACGCCGAGATCGTCCTCACTGATCGGCTGTGGCCCGACTTCTCGCGCGCGGACCTCGAGGCCGCGCTGGCCGAGTTCGACGCCCGTCAGCGGCGCTTCGGGGCGCGGTAGGTGTCCTACTTCGAAGATCCACCCGACGGCGAGGAGCCGCGTCGCCGCACGCGCTCAGACCCGCCACAGCGCCGTCCCGCGCCCCGTCCGGATCGCGAGCGCCGTCCCGCGCCCCGTCCGGATCGCGAGCGCCGAGCGGGCCGTCGACCCGAACGCAAGAGGCGTCGCCGGCAAGGAAGCGAGACGCGCGCCAGGGTCCTGACGGCGATCCCCGCGATTCTCTTCGCGGTCGTCATCATCGCCTACGGGGGCGAGATTTTCGCGGCGGGGCTGTTCGGTCTCGGCGTGCTCGCGATGCACGAGCTCTACACGCTGATGCGACGCGTGCGGCCGATCGATTTGGCCGGGTTCATCGCGATGCTCGGCCTCGTCCTGGCGGCGCTCTACGGCGGTCCGCAAGAGATGCTGATCGTCCTGCTGGCGTCCTTCCCACTCGTCTTCGCGCTGGCTGTCATCCGTCCGCGCCGGGAGAACGTCTCCTGGGGAATCGCCGTCACCCTGTTCGGCGTCCTTTGGATCGGTCTCCCGATCGCGCACGCGGTCCTGATCCGCGAGCTGCCGAACGGAGGGGGGCTGATGCTCGACATCCTGATCGGCACCTTCATCGGTGACACCTGCGCCTACTTCGGCGGCCGCGCCTGGGGACGCCGGCGGCTCGCACCGCTGATCTCGCCGAACAAGAGCCTCGAGGGCCTGCTCGCGGGGATCGCCGGCGGGACGCTCGCTTTCTGGGGCTTCGCGGTCGCCTACCAGGACTGGTTCTCGGGCACCGATGCGCTGATCATCGGCCTCTGCGTCGCTCTCGCCGCGCCGGTCGGGGACCTGTTCGAATCGATGGTCAAGCGGGACCTCGAGACGAAGGACACGGGCAGTTTCTTCGGCGCCCATGGCGGCGTTCTGGACCGCATCGACGCCGCGCTCTTCAGCGTCGTGGTCGGCTACTACGCCGCTCTGCTCATCCTCTAGGCCGCACGAGCGCGAGGGCGCTGTCCCTACACTCGGACGTCGATGAAGCGCGTCCTGATACTCGGGTCGACCGGCTCGATCGGCCGACAGGCGATCGAGGTGGTGCAGGCCAGCGAAACACTCGAGATCGTCGGCCTTGCGGCGGCTACGAGCTTCGAGCGGCTGCTCACCCAGGCCGACCAGGTCGGCGTCACCCGCGTTGCACTCGCCGACGAGAGCTCTGCCGAAGGCGCGGCGCGCGCGTGGAGCGGGGGAGAGGTCTTGGGCGGCCCCGAGGGGCTCGTAAGGCTGATCTGCGAGACCGACTGCGATGTCGTGCTCAACGCGCTGGTCGGCTCGGCCGGCCTCGGGCCGACGATCGCGACCCTCGGCGAGGGGATCGACCTCGCGC
>JACCVG010000017.1 GCA_013698335.1 Thermoleophilaceae bacterium | reverse complement strand
GGACGGCGCCGGCGCCGCCAGCGAGCCCCGCCGCGGCGCGACGGGCCGGGAGCGAGGCCCGACCGCCGCGGGCCAGAATCGCGTACAGCAGCGCCCCCAGGAACACGCCGAGCATCAGCGCTCCGACCAACCCCGTCTCGGCGAGGACGGCGAGCGGCAGGCTGTGTGGATCGGTCAGGTTGCGGCCAGTCGCGCGCCGCTCGTAGTAGGACGGCGCGTAACCGCCCTCCCCCACACCGACGAGCGGTCGCGCCGTGAACTCCTCGACCGCAACACGCCACAGATCGAACCGCTCGCCGCCGGTTGAAATCAGTCGCTCGAGCTCCTCCGTTCGGTCGGGCACCTTCTGGAACTGCTGGAGCTTCTCGTCGACGAACTCGATCGGGTCGCCCGCCACTGCGATCGCGCCGACCAGCAGCGCGAGCGTTCCGACGATCAACCCGGCTGCCGCGACCCGCTTGGCGTGGCGCATGTTCTGGGGAGAAGCCCGCAGGCCGCCGTCCAGCAGCGCGAACAGCAGCCCGATGATCAGCGCGTTGACCACCAGGAACCCGAGAGCTCCGGCCGCGGTCTCGATGTCGGCGGTGCTCACCCCCGTGACGCCGCTCTCGAAAGCGCGGTGGGCCGCGAGCATCGGCCCCCAGAGGAGGACCATGCCGAGCCCCGCGAGCAATGCGAGCCACGGCCGGCGAATCCATTCCGGTCCGATGTAGAGAGCGAACACGCCGCCGATCACGAGCCCGACCAGCGCACCGCGCGACTGCGTCATGACCGCGAGGCCGAGGGTCAAGGTCGCCGCCGCGAAGGTTGCGGCTCGCAGGCTCGGGTTGCGACTCTTGGTCGCCGCAACCCCGATCAGCGCCCAGAAAGGAACGGCGAACAGGCAGGCGGTTGCGTTGCGATAGCCGGTGGGCGCATCGAGCCGGCCGGCCACGACCAGCAGGGTTCCGTCGAAGTACAACCGCAGCAACGTCACCAGTCCGATCAGCGTGATCCCCCCGATGATCAGTGCTCCGAGCCGGCGAGCCTCGCGCGGTCCCGGCACGGCCACGAGCGCAACGGTCGCCAAGGCGGCGTAGAAGGAGTTGCGGGTGCCCGCCTCCAACGCGAGGCCGACCGACGGGGCCCAGAGCGCTGATGCCACCGACCATGCTGCGAAGCCCCAGATCGCGGCGATCGCGATCCACGAGGCGCGATCGAGCGGCCGCATACCGCCGGCCAACACGACCGTCACCAGCAGGAGCAGAGCGAAGATCGCCACCGGACCCCAGTGACGTACGTCGAACGCGCCGTCATACAAGGTCGCGGCGAGCAGCAGCACGATCAGGAACGCCGCCGGCGCAGCCGCACGACGGCTCAAGGAGCTGTCCTCTCGGGACGCTTCCAATCTGCGCGCGTCAGCCGGCGGACACTTTCGAGAGTACGGCTCAGCCGATCGGTCTCGCGCGGGTCCACGCCTTCCCCGGCCAGCCGCTTCCAAGCCTGATCGCGGTCGGCGATCGCGCCACCCGCAATCAGGTAGGCACCGAGCCGAGCATCCCCCGGTCCGGGCTTCCCGATGTCCCCGATCTCGCGCAGCCCGGCGACCATGTCCTCGAGCGTCTGCGTCTCGCTGCGGCCGGTCTTCTCGGCGACGGCGGCCGCCTCGAGCCCGTCACGCACCAGCAGCCGCAGGACGCGCCACTCGCGGCGCGACAGCCGCTCGAGCCGCGGGGCGGCAGAAGGCGTCCCGGCGCCGCGCACGGCAGAGGTCGAGATGCTGCGCAGGGGCCGGATGTGGCCGCGGGGTATCACGCCCGTCACCAGAAGCAGTGCCGGGTAGGCCATCAGGCCGACGATCCCGGAGATCACCGCCGGTAGCCCAGCCAGTTGCTCGCCTAGGTGCGCGACCGCGTAGCAGCCCAGTGCGAGCAGGATGCCCGCGGGCAGCCGCCGATGGGCGAAGGGGATCGGGTGAGGACTGCGCTGGGCCCGGGCGATCATCCCGGCGGTGGCGACGGCGAAGGCGATCACCATGGACCACGCGACTCCGACGGCTCCGGCGCGCGGTGCGAGCAGGAAGGCGGCCGCGAGGAAGACGACTCCCGCAACGGCGGCGAGTGAGATCTTGATCGCCTGCTTGTTGGGTAGACGGGCGTAGCGATACGCGACACGGAACCACCCGTTGAGGACGACGCTCATCACGATCAGCGGGACAAGCGGTGCAGCAGCGGCGTAGCTCCGCGGCGCGACCTGTACGAGTACATCCGACGCGAGCGCAAAGAACAGCACCACACCAATCGTTCCGAGCACGAAGTACGACGACATGAGCGTGGCCACCCGACCCGGGCCCCGCTCGTCGCGGGCGGCCTGATGGATCGGCTCGCGCGTAAGCGGGCCCGATGCCCGAAGGAAAGCGGTGACTCCGTACGACCCGAAGGCGGCGACCTGGGAGGCCACGCGAAACAAGCCAACCTCAGCGGTCGACGCATACTGCGCCAGGATGAAGACGCCTGCGTTCTGGATTACCCAGAATGAGATGACAAGGGGCAGGTACGGCGCGCCGCGACGGATGATCGTCGGCAAGAACGACAGCCGGATCGCAGCGCTCCAGCTGTCCCGGATCGCCACGAGCGCGATCACGCCCGCGACCGAGGTTCCCACCGCGAGCCCGATAACGGCGCCGCGCACACCCAAGCCCAGCGCGACCAGTGGCACGGTGACCAAGAGGGTGCAGAGCGGCAGCGATGCCTGGAGGAGCACGAAGAGGATTGACCGACGCTCCCGCCGCGGGACACCCGCGGCCAGTCGCCACACGGCCCCGACCCCGCCGGCGACCGCCGCATAGAGAACGAGCTCGGCGGACGCGCCCGCTCCCCCGATCAGCACGCCCGGCAGCCCCGGGAACAGCGCGACGACGGCGGTGCCCACGAGCGCGACGACGGTGGTGACCGCGAGCGCGGTCCCGAGTGCTGCACGAGCCTGCCCCGCCAGATCCCGTTCCTCCGCCTCCTCCTCGTCGTCGTCCTCGTCGTCGCCGCCGAAGACGAGCCGGATGCTGCCCTTGAACCAGACCAGGCCGTAGATCAGTGTCAGTAGGGCGGCGAGCGTCAGATAGAGCGCGTAGAGCCCGAACTCGCTCGGGTCGAGAAATCGGGTGAGGACGATCAGGTTGACGAGCCCGAGCGCGACTCCGATCGCCGAGCCGATCGTGTAGATCCCGGCGTGCCTGCCGACGCGACTGCCGAACTCGTTGAGCGCGCTCATCTAGGCGTCTCGCTCGAGCACCTTCTCCGGCCGCGGAGCGCTCTCGACCCCCTCTGCGTGGAGACGTTCAAGCACACCGAAGTAGGCGCGGTCGACCCTTCGCTGGCGACGCGCGGAGGTGCCTTCGCGCCAGCGGCCGATGTGCGCGTTGGCCGGGCTCAGGTGCTTGTCGAAGTTCTTTCGGATCTTGCGCTCGTCCTTCAGCTCGAGGAAGTCGAGCAGGCGGACGTAGGACGCCTCGCGATCCTCGACGACCAGATCCTCGAGCTCGAGTACGAGCACCTGCTCCGCCGGTACCCCGCGCGACCCCTCGTCGGCTTCGCGCAGGCGCTTCTCCCACCACTTCAGCCCGCCCCGCATCGAGCTCGGGCCCCACCACTGACCTCCGAGTGAGGAGGCCACATCGCGGCCGTCGCGGACCATGTGGACGAGCTTCATGTCGGGGAAGATCGAGTAGAGGGTGCCCGCCGATGCGGCGGTCTGAGGCGTCTGCTCGATCCAGCTGCTCTTGCCATCCTCCTCGGCCATCGGGTCGAGCAGCGCCCCGAGCAGCCCGGCGGCGGCCTGCTCGGGCGATTCGGCGTACTGCTGCTCGAACCGCTCGAGCGCAGCTTCGAAGCGGCGCTTGTTGAACTTGCTGTGCAATCCGCGCTCGCGGCCGTCGGCGCCGGGGCGCCGCCAGAAGTACTCGCGCATGTTGGCCAGGAACCGGTCACGGTCGATAACCCCCGAGAGCAGGTCCGGGAAGCCGCCCCGGTCGGTGTGGAAGCGCAGCTCGCGAGAGACGTAGAAGTAGTGCGAGTGGCGGCCGAGCAGCTTCGCAACGGCGTGGGTTCCGCTGCGGCCGGTCCCCCCGACGAACAGCGGATGGGGAGAGCTCACCTCAGCGCAGGCGACCGAGCCGACGCCGCAGGCGAGATCCGGTTCCTCCGGCGGTCGGCTCGAGGTCGGCGCGGCGTGCGAGCTCGGGCGCGACCGCGATGCCGTCGCCGACCAATCGCGCGAGCGCCTTGCCGTAGTCGTGGGTGAGCTTCTCCTGCTCCGCCTCGTCGATGTCGGTGCGCCAGCGGTCGAGATTGGCCCGATCTGCGGTCATCTTCGAGTCGAAGTACTCGCGCATCCCCGGCTCGTCCTCGATCTCGAGGAAGTCGAGCAACCGGCGATAGGACCCCTCGCGATCGAGCCGCACCATGTCCTCGAGGTTGACCACCATCAGCTTGTCGGCGGGCATCCGACTGGCGCCCGAGTCGATCACGCGCAGCTGCCGCTCCCACCGCTTGAGCGCCTTGGGCACGTCGTTCGGACCCCAGGGGCGATTCACCACCGAGCAGGCGACCTCGCGACCGTCACGGTAGGTGTGGATCAGCTTCATCGCCGGGAACAGATCGAGCAGGACTGGGCCGCGCGCGACGTTGCGCGTCGACTGCTCGATCCAGCTCGGCTTTCCAGCGCGCTCGGCGACCGGATCGAGGATGCCCCGGATCAGTCGACGGCAGGCGTCCTTGGGATCATCCTCGAACGAGCGCTCGAACTCCGCGAGCAGCCGCTCGAACGGCGCCTCATCGATAATTCCGTGCAGCCCGCCGACGCGATCGCCCGGCCGCTCCCGCTTCCACCAGTGCCCGCGCATCTGCGCGAGGAACTCGTCCATTGTGGTGTCGCCGGCGAGCAGGTCCGGGAGGCTGCCCTGGTCGGCGTGGAAACGGACCTCCCGATAGATGTAGCGGAACCGCGAGTGCTCACCGACCAGGCGGGCCATCGCATGGGTACCGCTACGGCTGGTCCCTCCGACGAACATCGGATCGGGGGCTCCGGGCGGTAGCGGAGGGATGGCGGGGCTCGGCTGCTGATTCATTGGCGTGTCATCCGGTGTCTAGACTGCGCGCGGTGCAAGAGCGCCACGAGAGTGCCCTGCTGATCGTCCGTAACGCGTTCGATCACGACTCGAGGGTTCTGCGCGCCGCGCACACCCTCCAGTCACTCGGCTTCGAGACTACGGTCCTCGCCGTCTTCTCGTGGACCGAGCGCCGCCAGCTTACCGATCACGACGGCATCCAAGTACGGCGGATCGGCCCGACCTCGCGGCTGGCGTGGTTTGTCTACAGCCATGTCTCGACGCTTGCGCCGATCTCGGCCAAGGCAGCCCGCTCGGCGCCGCACAAACTGTCGCTGGAGCCGGTCAAGCGGCTCGTGCGCCCGTTCATGCGCTGGGTCTCGACGCTCGTCTACTACGGCCAGGGCGTCCGCGAGGTGCGGCGGCTCGCCCCGGAGCTGGTCCACTGCAACGACTACAACACGGTCTGGATCGGGCTCGCCGCGAAATGGCTCTGCGGCAGCCGAGTGCTGTATGACTCGCACGAGCTGTGGCCCGACCGTAACGGCCGCCCCGAACCACGCTGGTGGCTCTTGCTCTGCGAGCGGTTCTTCGTCCGACACGTCGACGCGGTGATCACGGCCAGCCCGGGTTACTCCGCGGAGATGGAGCGTCGCTACGGAATCCCCCTCCCCCCGGCGGTCTGCAACGTCCCCGACCTGACGACCGCCGAGCGAGCGTCGCTGCCACCCGAACGCGCCGACGGGACCTCAGGCCGCGTGGCGGTCTACGTCGGAGGATTGCTCACCAACCGCGGCCTCGAGCAATCGATCCGCGCAATCGCGAAGGTCCCGGGAGCTACGGTCCGGATCGTCGGCCCGAGCGCGCCCGCCTACCGCGCGCGGCTCGACGCGCTGATCGAGGCCGAGGGGGTCGGTGACCAGGTCGAAATCGTTCCGCCCGTCCCACCATCGGATGTCGTCCGCACGCTGGCCGATTCCGACGTCGGCCTCTGTCTGATCCAGCCGGCCTGCCTGAGCTACGTGCTGACGATGCCGAACAAGCTCTACGAGTACACGCTCGCCGGCCTACCCGTGCTCGGCAGCGACTTCCCGGTCATCGGTCAATTCGTCCGGGAGCGCGGAATCGGCTTGACCGTCGATCCGGAGGACATCGACGCGATCGCCGCCGCGCTGCGCGAGCTGCTCGACCCGGTGCGCAACGCCGAGTTTCGCGCCGCGACCGCCAGCGCCGCGGCCGAGATCGACTGGAACCAGGAGGAGAGCAAGCTGATCGAGGTCTATCGCGAGCTGCTCCCCGCAGGCCGAGCCGCATAGTCTGGCCGCATGAGCGCCGTCATGTTCATCACCAGCAACGGGTTCGGGCTCGGCCACGTCACTCGCTGCATGGCGATCTCACGGCGGCTCCCGCCCGAGATCGAGCCGATCATCTTCACGTTGTCGGAGGCGCTCCCGATCGTCCGCCGCCAGGGGTTCTACGCCGAGTACTTCGCCTCGCGCGACTCCGAGACCGCCGACCAGTGGAACGGGCGGCTCCGGACCCGCCTGCACGCAACGTTCGAGCAGTACGACCCGGCCGTCGTGGTTTTCGACGGAACCCACTCCTACCGTGGGATGCGGGAGGCCTTCGACGAGGATCCCAGCCGCAAGTACGTCTGGTCGCGACGGGGCATGTGGCGCCCGGGCGGTGGGGTTTCCAACCTGACCTTCACTTCCTATTTCGATGCCGTGATCGAGCCGGGGGAGTTCGCGCACGAGGTCGACCAGGGGCTGACGACCCAGCACCGCGAAGGCGTGACGATGGTGGAGCCGATCCTCTTCTGCGACCAGGAGGAGCTGCTCAGCCGCGAGCAGGCCGAGGCCGAGCTCGATCTCGAGCCCGGTGGCGTGAACGTCCTGATCCAGCCCGGGTGGGAGAACGACCAGTACACACCGACCGGCACGCGGTTTGTCGAACGACTGCGCCGCGAGGGCGACCGCGTGCAGATCGTCGTCGCCCAGTCACCGCTCAAGAGCCGGTCGGTACCGCTACCGGCGGGGCTCAAGACCGTCTCGACTTACCCGCTGGCGCGTGTCTACCGAGCGTTCGACCTCTCAGTCAGCGGCGCCGGCTACAACATCTTCCACGAGCTCGTCGGCTACCAGGTCCCGGCACTGTTCATCCCGAACGCCGGCACCCCGCTCGACGACCAGGTCGCCCGGACGCGCTACGCCCAGGAGAAGGGCGTCGCGCGTAGCTGGGAGGACGGGGCCGAGGAGTCCCTCGAAGAGCACCTGGAGCTTTTGCTCGACCCGGCTGAGCGCGCTCGCATGCGCGACCGGGCGGCCGCGCTCTCATTCGGGAACGGAGCGGCCGGGGCAGCGGCCCGCATCGCGGAACTCGTCGAGCAGCGCGAGACAGGTGCCGAGGATGCCTAGGCGCATCTACCTGGCGCTTATCTCCCGCCTCTCCCGCAAGCAGGCGAAGCGACTTCAGAGCATCGTCATGGCGCTCCGCCCGCGCGCCCGCCGGCGCGCCGCGGCGCTCGCGGCGCTGACCCCGGAGGTGCATCTGATGTGCATCGCCTGGGGTGTCGACCGCGCCGAGCTCGAACGAATTCGCGATCGGATGCTCGCGATTGGGGGCCGCAAGCCGGAACGGATACTCGTCGTGTCCGATTGCGACGCGCTGTTCGGCAAGGGGAGCTGTCACTTCGAGTACATCCCCGCGCGGGCTGAATGGGAGCAACGGTTCGATCCGGCCGACTACGACGGCTTCGTCGCGCGTCGCATCTCGGAGATCGCCGGGTCGTTCCGGGCCCGCCGCGTCGTGGCGCTCGGGGAGATCGCCGAGCCGCTGCTCTACGGGCTGGCCGGCAAGAAGCTAGGCCCGGCCGAGGAGCCCCCGGCGCTCGAAGCGCCCCCCGCGGCGTGAGCGCGACGGGAGCGGCCGCCGAGCGACGGCTCCTCGAACAGCTGCTCGACCAGCCGACCGTGCGGCGCCGGATGCTCGTCGTCGTCAACCCGTACGCGACGACCGTCTCCGCGCGACTCCGGAACCTCGTCGTCTACGCCCTCCAAGCGCGCTACGACGTCGACGCGATCGACACCGACGCGCGCGGCCACGCGCGGTCAATCTCGTTGGAGGCGGCACGCGAGGGGTATGACGTGGTCGTCGCCTTCGGGGGGGACGGAACGGTCAACGAGGTCGCCAACGGCCTGGCCGGCTCCGACACCCCGCTCACGTGCCTGCCCGGTGGCGCCACGAACGTGGTCTGTCGCACCCTGGGCATCCCGACCGACGTCGTCGAGGCCACAGAGCACCTGCTGGCGCTCGCCGATGATCTGCGGCCGCGTGCCGTCGATCTCGGCGAGGTCAACGGCCGCGCCTTCGTTTTCGGCTCCGGCGTCGGGCTCGACGCGAGCGTCGTCGAGCGGGTCGATGCAAACCCCGCCCTCAAGGCGCGCTTGGGCGAGTACTACTTCACGTGGGCGGCGATCAGTGCGTTCGCGCGCCGGTACCTGGTCAACCCTCCGCGGCTACGCGTGGAGGCCGCGACGGGATCGGTCGAGGGAGTGACGGCGATCGTCCAGAACTCCGATCCCTACACGTACTTCGGTGCGCGTCCGATCCGGCTCGCACGCGACGTCGACCTCGTCTCCCGGACGCTGTCCACGACGACTCTCTGCAGAGCCCGCCCGATCGATGTTCCGACGCTACTCGCGCGCGTCTTCTCCGCTCGTGCGGAGGTCGTCCAGCGGCACCGGCAGATCGTGGGTCAATCACACCTCCCGCGGCTCAGGATCGTTTCGATCGATGACCGCCCGCTCCCCATGCAGGTGGACGGCGACTACGTCGGGGACGAGACGCGGTTCGACTACCGCATCCTTCCCGGCGCGTTGAAGGTGGTCAGTTAGGGCCCTACTGAGCTAGGTCCTTAGTCGGCGGAGACGGCAGGAGCTCAGGCAGCAGCTCAGAGATCGCCGGGTTCTGATCGAGCCGTAGCGGCAGACCGAGCCCGTCGCGCAGATCGCCCTTCCCGGGACTGCCACCGCTCACCGCGGTGAACGCCGTCCAAGCCGGCTTCATCTCGCCCTCCATCTCGAACAGGCCCGTGTGCTCCTGCCACTCGCCGGTCTTGCCCGGCGGCAGCCTATCCCGCCAGCTGAACCAGATGACCGTCCCGAGCCTGTACTTCTTGCGGCGCTTCTCCAGCCGATTGAAGGTCTTCTCGAGCAACCGCGCCTGCTCGGATGCCTTCTTGCGGAATGGGCTCGGGCTGCCGCCGCTGCCCCAGCCGACCTCCGAGATCCAGAGCTTGCGGTTCTTGTCGCCAAGGCGCCTGAGCTGTGACCGAAGCCGCTTGATCGCGCCTTCGACACCCTTCTCGTCGACGCCGTAGGGGTGCAGCGTCATGATGTCGAAGTCCTTCTTCACCTCGGGCGCCTTGTAGAGGTTCTTGAGGTAGACGTCGAGCGGCTTGCTGGTCGTGGTTCGCTCAGGCATCCCGGCGAGCACGACCTTGGCGCGCGGATCGGTTTGGCGGATCGTGAGCGCGCTCGCCTTGAGGAGTTCGGCGTAGTCACCGGCCTTGCTGCGTCCGCTGGGAGAGAACACCTGCCGGTTGGGTTCGTTCCACAGCTGGTAAGCGTTCAGCGGACGGTCCGGGACCGTCGGGTTCTCGACGAAGAAGCTGCCATCGTGACCGTAGCGCTGTACGACCGCCTCGATGAAGAGCTGCAGGCGGGCGGCCCCGACCGGGTTGAGCGGCCAGGCCTCGAGCCCGGTCTCAGGCGAGATCGCACCGCTGTCGCGGGCCCATCCGGGGACACCGACGATGATCGGAAGAATGTCGACGCCCTCGGTCGCGGCTGTCCTCATGATCGCGTCATACCGTCGAAAGTTTCGGGGGCTCTCAGCGGTCGGCTCGATCTCGCTCCAGCGGAAGATCATGCGGGTCACCCCGACGCCTCCGCGGCCCATTCTCTCGATCTCACCGGCGGTCAGGTCGTTCTGGGCGTGGACGCCGAAGCGGATTTTCGCGGCGCTGCTCGTGGCTGGAAGCAGCAAGCCACATGCAGCGAGAGCCAGCAGCGCAGCCAGCGCGGTGCGGGCAGCACGAAACGAAGGCAAGGCGGAATGAAGCTGCATCAGTCGCTTTCTGGGGTAGGGCGCGTTATGCGCCGGGGTCCTGCAGTCGACGGTACCGAACGATCAGGCCGGCACCCGTCACCAGGAGCAACAGCCCGATCACGAAGGGAAGTGGGCCGGCGTCGCCCTCGAACGCCGCCCGGGCAACGGTCTTGCCGTCGGGCCCGAGCGCTGTTCCCGCGCGCGCCGACTCGGCGTCGGCTGCGGCCTCGAGCAGACGCATGGCCTCGGCCTCCTCGCGGGCCTCGCGGCCCTTCTGCCGGCGGGCCTCGCGACGCT
>JACCVG010000073.1 GCA_013698335.1 Thermoleophilaceae bacterium | reverse complement strand
GTCTCGGTCATCGCGCGGTGCTCAGCCGTGGATCAGCCAGCCGTCGACGGCGCGAGCCGCCTCGAGCACCGCCTCGGAGTACGTCGGATGCGCGTGCACCGTCCGCGCGACCTCGGCGAAGCCGCCTTCGAGCGCGTGGGCCTGGACGAGCTCCTGGATCAGGTCGGCGGCCTTGGCCGAGACGATCCCCGCGCCCAGCAACTCGCCGTATTTCTTGTCGCCGACGATCTTGATGATGCCGCCCTTCTCCCCGAAGACGGTCGGGGCGCCGACCGCACCGAGCGGGATCCGCTTGGCGATGACGTCGTGGCCGGCGTCCTTGGCCTGCTGCTCGGTCATGCCGAAGCTCGCGACCTGGGGGTGGCAGAAGGTGACCGCGGGGATGAATTCGTAGTCGAGCGGGTGCGGATCGAGGCCGGCGGCGTGCTCGACCGCAATCACGCCCTCGTCGGAGGCCTTGTGCGCGAGCGCCGGGCCGGGCACCAGATCGCCGATCGCGTAGATGCCCTCGCGCGAGGACCGCATCGACCCATCGACCTCGACGAGGCCTCGCTCATCGGTCTTGATCTGGGCGACGTCGAGCCCGAGACCCTCGACGTCGGCGCCGCGCCCAGCGGCGATCGCCAGGTAGTCGAAGGTGGCCGTTTCGTCGCCGATCTTCACCTTGACGGTCTTGGCGGTGGTCTCGACCGACTCGATCTTCGCGTCGGTCACGATGTTGATTCCCTGCTTGCCGATTTCGCGTGCTGCGGTCCGCGCAATGTCCTTGTCCTCGAGCGGCAGGATCTGGGGCAGCGCCTCATACAACGTGACCTCGGTCCCGAGCCGCCCATACGCCGAGGCGATCTCGGTGCCTGAGGCCCCAGCGCCGATCACGGCAAGCCGTTTTGGCAGCTCGGCGAGCGTCCAGGCGCCGGCGGTATCGAGGATCCGATCGCCGAACTCGAGCCCGAGCAGCGGCCTCGCGACCGAGCCGGTGGCGAGCACGATCGTCTTGGCCGAGAGCAGGTCGTCGCCGACCGCGACCTTGCCCTCCGCGGTCAGCGTTCCCTGGCCGCGAAAGAGCTCGACCTTGTTCTTGTCGAACAGGCCGGCGACTCCGCCGGTCAGGGTCTTGATCACCCCGTCGCGGTGCTTGGCGACGCCGGCGAAGTCGACGGTCACGCCCTCGACCTCGATCCCGAAGGAGCCGGCCTCCTGCACCTCGGTGAAGACATCGGCTGCGCGCAGGACGGCCTTGGCCGGGATGCAGGCATAGTTCAAACAACGGCCGCCGACGACGTCGTCGCGCTCGACGACAGCGGTCTTCATTCCGAGCTGCGCCGCGCGGATCGCGGCGACGTAGCCGCCCGGTCCGGACCCGATCACGATGCAGTCGAAGGAGGACTCGGCCATCGGCGGGGGAGCCTACATCGACACGTCGCGCGCGAGCAGCTCGCGCAGTGCGTCGGGTAGCGGGGTCGAGGCCCCGCGCGAATAGTCGTAGCCGACGAGCGTGCCGTGCCCCTCGGCCACGAGCCGGCCGTCACCGACCGCGCGCATCTCGAAACCGAGTCGCAGGCTGGCGTTGCCGATCTTCTCCGGAACGATCTCGGTGCGGATCTCCTCGCCGTAGAAAGCGGGCGAGCGATACGAGATCTGGCACTCCGCGAAGATAAATCCGAAGTCGCTCCGGCTCGTCGGTGTGTGCTCCGGGAAGAGCGACTCGAGATACGCGATCCGCGCGGTCTCGAAGTAGCGCAGGAACTCGACGTTGTTCATGTGCTGCATCGCGTCGAGGTCGCCGAAACGGACCCGCTCGGTGACCGCGAACGGACCCCGCCCGGGCTCGATCCTTGGGTAGCTCACCCGGTCGGCCGATTCGGCATCTGGATGCGGGCCATGATCTTGACCAGCTTCCAGAAGATCCAGCCGAAGAGGCCGATCAGAGCGACGAACGCGAGCGTCGTGGTCAGCGGTTGAGGCGCGATCAGGAAGAGCGCGCTGAACACGATCGAGATGCCCAGCACGGCCTGCATCGTGAGGACGCCCCAGTAGCGGAGGTTCCAAGTGCCGTAGGCGGAGACTCCCATCAGCGCGAGCAGCACGATCGCGGGGACGAGGTCGGGCGCTCCCGCACCGGCTGCAATCCCGAGGATCAGGTTGGCGAGGCCGAGCAGCACGGCGACGGCCGAGGCGACGTAGATCACGGGCGGGCGCTCTTCGGGCTGCAGCGGCTGGAGCTCAGCCCGCGCCCGTTCCGTGCGCGAGAGCTCCGGTTCGGTGGGCTGTTCCGCGGCGGCCGGCGGCTCGATGGGCGCGGCTGCGGCTGCACGGCGCGCCTTGCGGCGCCGGCGGTCAGAGCGCTGCGCCAACGCGGGT
>JACCVG010000030.1 GCA_013698335.1 Thermoleophilaceae bacterium | reverse complement strand
CCCACGTGTTACTCACCCGTTCGCGGCTCTGCCCCAGGGCAAGCCCTGGTTCGTCGCTCCACTTGCATGTGTTAAGCACGCCGCCAGCGTTCGTCCTGAGCCAGGATCAAACTCTCCGTGAAAGACTGGCGTGTCAATCCGTCTCCGGCGAACCGGACACGGCGCACTGTCTAGTCAGGAAAGCTGTCGCTCCCGCACTGCGTCACCGACCCTTGTACACAACTTGCCGGCATCGGAAGCGACGTTTGTACTCAGTTATGCGCCGCCCCAAGGGCGGCGTCGAACCTGGACGCAACTGAAGCTCTAAGAGCTTCGGTTGCACATGCTGTTGAGTTTTCAAAGACCGTCGCGCTGGCCGACGGGGATTCCGCCGTATTCACGCTCCGTGTGGACATCAAAAAAGCCTCTCTAGGAGAGGCCAGGTCTCTGCGGCTCCGCTCTGCGCGGACCCTCAGGGTGCGGCCAACTCCCAGTAGGTCTTTGTGAAGGCCATTCGGGACCAGTCAATATAGCGGGTGAGGCGCGGCCGAGTCAATCTTGCGGGGCCGGCGCAACTGCTCGGCGGGCGGGAACGGGTCATCGGACGAAACCCGCCGGGTCAAACATAGCGCCGGTGGCGCCTGCGGCCGATCTGCAGCACCGCTCCCTCGAGCCGCGCGCGGTCCAGGTCCAGGTCGTCGCGGCCCAACGCGGCTCCGTCGAGTTTGACCCCTCCTCCGGCCAGCAGCCGCCGGGCCTCCGAGCGTGAGATGCCGAAGCTCCCGGCCAGCAGCTCCGGAAGGTGGATCGTCTCGCCATCGGGGAGCGCGTCCTCCTCGATCTCATCCGGTATTCCGTGGTCCACGTGCAGGGTGTCGAAGGCGCGCTCGGCGGCCGCGCCCGCGCCCGCTCCGTGGAATCGATCGGTGAGCTCGCCGGCCAGCGCGCGTTTTGCGATCACCGGCGGCGCGGCGGGATCCGGGATGCGCCCAAGCAGCAGCTCGTAGTACGTGGGCATCACCTGATCCGGGATGCGCATCAGCTTTCCGAACAGCTGGTCGGGAAGGTCGGTCACCGCTACGTAGTTGCCGAGCGACTTCGACATCCGCTCGACGCCGTCGATCCCCGGCAGGATCGGCATAGTCAAGACAGATTGCTGCGCGCTGCCGTACTGCTGCTGGATCGCGCGCGCGTGCAGGAGGTTGAACTTCTGATCGGTTCCGCCGAGCTCGACGTCGGCACCGACGGCGTGGGAGTCGTAGCCCTGCAGCAGCGGGTAGAGCAACTCGAGGATCGAGATCGGACGCCGGTCGGCGAACCGCTTGGCGAAATCGTCGCGCTCCAGCAGCTGAGCGACCGTCGAGCCGCGGGTGAGGGCGAAGAGGTCCTGCATCGACATGTCGAGCCACTCGCTGTTGCGGCGAATCTCCGTGCATTCCCGGTCGAGCACAGTGAAGGCTTGGCGCTTGAAGGTCTCCGCGTTGGCGTCGATCTGCTCAGGCGAGAGTACGGGACGAGTCGCGGACCGGCCGCTCGGATCCCCGACCCGCGCCGTGTAGTCACCGATGATCAAGACGACCGTGTGCCCAAGATCCTGGAACTCGCGGAGTTTGCGCAAGACGACGACGTGACCGAGGTGGATGTCCGGAGCGGTCGGATCGATGCCGAACTTGACGCGCAGCGGACGCCCGAGGTCGAGTTGGGCCTCCAGGGCGCCGGCCGGCAGGGCGTCGACGGTGCCCGCCAGCAGGGCTGCGGCCTCCTTGTTGTGCGGTTCGGTCATCCGGGGCAATGCTAGACTGGCGCTCGCCCAGGACGGAGTAGTTCTCCGGTCGCCGCCCGCCCGTCCAGCCCCCCTGCAGTCGAGGACTGACATGACGCAATGTCGAAACCGAGCCTGACAACCGCCAGCTCTCCACGCCCCCCTGCCGCGGGTGAGGGCCGGTGACCCCCGAGAACGGAAGCGGCTCCCAGCGGCCGAAGCTGAAGAAGCTCCGGCTGTTCATGATCCTCGCCGGCCTCTGCGTACTGGCCGGAATCTCCACCGTCTTCGGGATGATGATGGCGGTCTCGACCGACCTCGACGACCTCGACAACACGGCTGAGTACAACGCCGCGCGCAATTCCGTCCTGCTGGACCAGAACGGCGTCGAGTTCGCGCGACTGACGGGTAATCAAAACCGGATCCTGATCGAGGAGTCCGAGGTTTCCCCCGTTCTCAAGAACGCCGTGATCGCGATCGAGGACCGGCGCTTCTACGAGCACAGCGGGGTCGACTACACAGGCATCGCGCGCGCCATCTACCAGGACATTCGTCAGCAGTCGGCGGCCCAGGGCGCCTCGACGATCACCCAGCAGTTCGTCAAGAACGCGCTCGCCGCGCAGGCAACCCGGACCGTCTTCCAGAAACTGCGCGAGGCCGCGCTCGCCTACCACCTCGAGCGCCAGTGGACGAAGCAGAAGATCCTCACCCAGTACCTCAACACCGTCTACTTCGGCAACGGGGCCTACGGCGTCGAAGCGGCGATGCGGACCTACTTCGCCCAGAGTCAGGGCTTCACCCAGGAGGAACTGAGGGAGGATCCGACGATCAGGCTCTCGGAGGCCGTCAGCCCGGCGGAGGCGGCGCTGCTGGCAGCGGTAATCGCCTCGCCGTCGGCGTATGACCCGATCCAGAACCCCGACGCCGCGCTCGCCCGCCGCGACCTCGTGCTCGACAACATGCTCGGGCAGGGGATGATCAACGAGAGCGACCACATCCAGGCGACCGGAACGCCGCTCCCGACCGAGGACGAGATCGAGCCGCCGGCACTCGACTCCGACTACCCCTACTTCACGACCTGGGTGACCCAGCAGCTCGTCGACCGCTACCAGCCGGGCCGCATCTTCGGCGGCGGATGGTCGATCAATACGACCCTGGACCGCGAGCTCCAGGAGACGGCCGAGGGCGTGATCGCCTCACAACTCTCCGGCATCGGCCCGTCCGCCTCCTTGGTCGCTATCGACAACGGCACCGGAGAGGTTCGCGCGATGGTCGGCGGCGACGACTATGACGCCCGGCCGTTCAACCTCGCGACCAACGGCCACCGCCAGCCCGGCTCGGCGATCAAGGCCTTCACCCTGGTGGCGGCGCTGGAGGCGGGCAAGACACCTGAGGACACCTTCACCTCGGCGCCCACGACGCTGCCCGACCCCGATACTCCGGGAGGCTTCCAGGTCAAGAACTACGAGGGCAACTACTCGGGTGTGACCACCTTGCGCAGCGCGACCGCGGCTTCCGACAACACCGTCTACGCGACGCTGGGCTTAGAGATCGGGACCAAGAAGATCGCGGGGCTGGCTCGCAGGATGGGCATCCGGACCCCGCTCTCGACCAACCCGGCGATGACTCTCGGTGGACTGGAGGAGGGCGTCACGCCGCTCGAGATGGCCTTCGCGTACGCGACGATCGCCAACCGCGGTATGCGCCGCTCGGGCACCCTCGCGGCCTCTCCCACCGGGCCGGTTGCCATCGAGGAGGTCGACACCGCGAGTGGCGAGACGATCGACGCCAACGAACCCCGCACGGCCAGAGTCTTCCCGTCAGCGGTCGGGGACACGGCCGTCGAGCTCCTGACGGGAGTGGTCGAGGACGGAACCGGCACGGCAGCACAGGTCGACGAGCCGGCCTGGGGCAAGACCGGTACGACCGAGAGCTACGGCGATGCATGGTTCGTCGGCAGTACCGCCGACTACACGGTCGCGGTCTGGGTCGGTTACCCGGATAGCTCGCAGCCGATGAAGACCGAGTACAACGGCGGACCCGTCGCCGGCGGCACCTACCCGGCACAGATTTGGCACGACTTCATGGCGGTCGCGCTCGAGATCCAGGCTGAGAAGGAGGCGGCTCGCGAAGCCCGCAACCCGGACGAAGACGAGACATCGACGGAGGAAGTGATCAGTGAACCGGTCGAAGAGGTGCCGGTCGAAGAGCTGCCGTCACGCAAGTCGCGCGAGGCCGAGGCGGTCGAGGAAGCGCCGGTCGAAGAGGTCCCCGTTGAGAAGGCACCCGTCGAGCAGCTCCCGCCGGAGGGGGGCGGCGGCGCGAACGGCAAGTCTGGCATCGACGGCGGCTTTATCGAGTAGCAGCCGAGCGCGAGAGCCATCGGCTCTCCGACACGCAGAACCGCCACGGCAAGTCCGTCGCCTTCGTGATTCCGATCCGTCCGTCGGCGACCAGCGACGGCTTGTCGTGGGCACCGGGCGATGGGTCGAGCTGGAGTGGACCGCCCTCCACCCAGGCCCCGTTGAGCTCGAGGCCGATCCCGAGCGCGACGGTCAGCTTGCCCGGGCCGGAGCAGAGCTCGCGATCAGACTCGGCTCCGCGGCGGCGGCGCATGGTCTCGAGACCCGCTACCGGTTCGAGCGCCCGGATCAGGACGGCCGCGCCGATCCCCTCCGCGTTGGTGACGAAGTTGACCAGGGAGTGAATCCCGTAGGAGCGGTATACGTAGAGCCGTCCGGGTGGACCGAACAGCGGCTCAGTCCGAGGCGTGGGCCCGGCGTAGGCGTGACAAGCCGGCTCGCACTCGTGGTAGGCCTCGACCTCGACGATCCGACCGGCGGTGTCGCCGTGTCGGAGGGTGACGCCGATCAGGTCGCGCGCGACCTCCAGGACGGACCGGGCGTAGAAGCGCTCCTGCTGGGGGTCCAGAGCAAGCGCGGCGGTCAAGCCGCGATCTCCTCCAGCACATGGCGGGCCTGGGCGATCTGATCGGCGATCCGGCTCGAGGCGGTTCCACCTTCGGAGACCTTGGACTCCAGCCAGGCACCGTCGGCGAGAATCGCTCGGTACTCGCGCTCGTCGAGCTGGGGTGCGATCTGCGCGAGCTCGCCGGCGGTCACAGCGCCGAGCGCGACGCCACCTTCGACCGCCGCTCGCACCAGCTTGGCGACGATGCCGTGCGCCTCTCGGAACGGGACGCCGCTCTTGACCAGCAGATCGGCGACGTCGGTGGCGCCCTGGAAATCGTCGGCGGCTGCCGCGGCCATCCGTTCGCGATCGAAGGCGAGGGTTCCGACCATCCCGGCAGCGGCGGCGAGGCAGAGCTCGAGCGTGTCGACCGCGTCGAAGAGGTGCTCCTTGTCCTCCTGGAGATCCTTGTTGTAGGTCAGCGGCAGACCGTGGAGAACGCCGTGCAGCGCCACGAGGTGGCCCGCGATTCGCGGCGCCTTGGCGCGCAGCAGCTCGGCGGCGTCCGGGTTCTTCTTCTGGGGCATGATGCTCGACCCCGAGGCGAAGGCATCGGAGACCTCACAGAATCCGAACTCCTCGCTCGACCACAGGACGATCTCGGCCCCGAGCTGGGAGAGATGGGTCGCGCAGGTCGCCGCGGCACCGAGGTAGTCGAGCACGAAATCGCGGTTAGACACCGCGTCGATCGAGTTCTCGGCGATCGCTCCGAAGCTCAGGTCCTGGGCGATCGACATCCGGCTCGTGTCGAAGTTGACGCCGGCCAGCGCGCCCGCTCCGAGGGGCAGATCCTCGGTGGCGTTCATGCAGAAGTTGAACCGCTGGAGGTCTCGGCGGAGCTTCCAGAAGTAGGCCAGCAGGTGGTGCGAGAGATACACCGGCTGGGCACGCTGGAGATGGGTGTAGCCCGGCATCGGCCAATCGCGATGCTCCTCGGCACGATCGACGAGCACTTGCATCAGGGCGAGGATGCCGTCGTGAGCGCGCAGCGAATGGGCCCTCACGAACATCGCCAGGTCGGTCGCCACTTGATCGTTGCGGGAGCGCGCGGTGTGAATCTTGCCGCCGACCGGACCGATGATCTCGGTCAGCCGCCGCTCGATCGCCATGTGAATGTCCTCGTCGTCGGGCGCGACTGCGAAGCGATCCTCGTCGATCTCGGTGCGGATCTGCTCGAGGCCCTGCTCGAGGGCGCGCAGGTCCCGCTCCTCGATGATCGAGCAGCGGGCGAGCATCCTGGCGTGCGCAAGCGACTGCTCGATGTCGTAGGGCGCCAGCCGGTAGTCGAACGAGATCGAGCTGTTGAGCGCCAGGAAAGCGGGGTCCCACGGCTCCGAGAAACGGTCTGAGAAGCGGCTCACGGCGCGAGTCTACGAGGTCGAACGCGCCGCAGCGGCCCGCGTCGCGCCCGCACGCCACGGCAGCATCCCGGCCTCCAGCGAGTCGACCAGCGCTTCCCAGCTCGCCTCGATGACGTTCTCCGAGACGCCGATCGCACCCCAGGTGTCGTGGCCATCGGAGGCATCCAGCAGAACGCGCGTGACCGCCCCCGTCCCCTTGCGCTCGTCGAGGATCCTGACCTTGAAGTTGACGAGCTCGATCTCGCGCAGGTGGGGGTAGGTCTCGCCGATCGCCCCGCGCAGGGCGGTGTCGAGCGCGT
The DNA here is from genome assembly GCA_013698335.1 of Thermoleophilaceae bacterium. Taxonomy (GTDB): domain Bacteria; phylum Actinomycetota; class Thermoleophilia; order Solirubrobacterales; family Thermoleophilaceae; genus JACCVG01. The sequence goes on along the minus strand of JACCVG010000030.1, from coordinate 6,451 downwards.
GCACCGGCCCGTTGCCCTCGGCGGTCCTGACGTAGCGCTCGCCGTCGACCCAGATCTTGATCGTCGCCTCGGTCTGGACGCGGCCGTCCTCGCGCTTCTCGACGATCACGCGGAAGGACTCGAGCCGGAAGAGCGGCTCGTAATCGCCCGCCTCGCGCCGGATCAGCAGGTCGAAGGAGCCGTCGGCCGCCTCGAACTGAAAACCGCGATGCTCAAGCGCCTTGACGCGCTCGACCGCCCTGCTCGCCGTCGCGTCGTCGATCTCGACGCCGGTCTGCTCGGCGCGTGCCTTGACGGTTCCCTTCCCCGACAGCTCCGAGATCAGGAACTCGCGCTCGTTGCCGACCTCCTCCGGCTCGATGTGCTCGAAAGTACGCGCGTCGCGGGCGATCCCCGCAACGTGCATCCCGCCCTTGTGGGCGAACGCGTTGCGCCCGACGTAGGGAGCGTTCGGGTCGGGGACGACGTTGCAGATCTCGTCGACCAGGTGCGCGGTCTCGGTGAGGCGCGCGAGGCGACCGGCTGGAAGGCAGTCGAAGCCGAGCTTGAGCTGCAGCGATGGCACGATCGACACCAGGTTGGCGTTCCCGCAGCGCTCACCGTACCCGTTCATCGTGCCCTGGACGAGACGCGCTCCGGCCTGGACCGCGAGCAGGGCGTTGGCAACTCCGCATCCGGCGTCGTCGTGGGTGTGGATGCCGAATCGAGCGTCGGGGCCAAGTGCGCTTAGCACCGACTTCACGGCGGACTCGACGGTCGCGGGCAACGTCGCCCCGTTTGTGTCGCAGAGCGTGACGTTCTCGGCACCCGCCTCGAGCGCCGCGCGCAGGCAGCTCAGGGCGTAGGCCTCGTCGTCCGCGAACCCGTCGAAGAAGTGCTCGGCGTCATAGATGACGCGCTTGCCCTCGCCGACGAGGAAAGCGACCGACTCGGCGATCATCGCGAGGTTCTCCGCGGGCTCGACCTCGGTGACCTTCTCGAGGTGCAATCGCCAGGTCTTGCCGACCAACGTACAGACGGGCGCGAAGCATTGGGCGAGGATTTGCAGGGCCGGATCGTCGGCGGCCGCGAGGTCACGCCGCCGCGTCATGCCGAACGCGACGATCGTCGCCGTCTCGAAGCTCTGGGCGGAGAGCATCTCGAACAGCGCCTGTTCCTTCGGGTTCGAGCTCGGGAAGCCGGCCTCGATGTAGTGGACTCCCAACTCGTCGAGGGCATGGGTGACCCGCAGCTTCTCCTCGGCTGAGAGCGACATGCCTTCGCCCTGCATGCCGTCACGCAAGGTTGTGTCGTAGAGCTTGACCTGGTCTGCCATGTGAACGCCTTCCTTCTGGTTCGCGAGCGATTACGGGGAGGGGCCGAGGGCCCCGGGAACGAGCGTCAGCGCTTGCGCGCCGACGCCTCCGTAATTCGCTGCGAGCGGAAGTTCACGCCCTCGATGGTACAGCCACCGGGTCGAGCCAGTGGGCGTAGCGCTCGCTGCGCCCATGGAGCGCGTCCTCGAAGACCTTCTGGATCGCCAGCGTAATCTCGCCCGGGGCGCCGAGTGAGTGGTCGTCGATCTCGGTCACCGGGACGAGCTCAGCGGCCGTCCCGGTCATGAAGACCTCGTCGGCGAGCGTCAGCTCGGCGCGGGCGACATCGCGCTCGACGACCTCGTATCCGAGATCGCCGGCAATCTCGATCACCGACTTGCGATTGATGCCGTCGAGGATGCTCGAGGTGTGGCCGGGGGTCGCGATCACCCCGTCACGCACCACGAAGATGTTCTCGCCGCTGCCCTCGCAGACGTGGCCCTTGTCGTCGAGCAGGATCGCCTCCTGGTAGCCCGACTTGGTCGCCTCGATCTTCGCGAGCACGGAGTTGAGGTACTGGCCGGAGGCCTTGGCGTGCGGGATCAGTGATTCGGGCGAGATCCGCCGCCACGAGGAGACGCGCGCCCGAATGCCCTCCGACTTTCCTTCCTCGCCCAGGTAGGCGCCCCACTCCCAGGCGGCAATCGAGACGTCGACCGGGTTGGCGAGCGGCTCGAGACCCATCGGACCGTAGGAGCGGTACGCGAGCGGGCGGATGTAGCAGCTCGAGAGGTTGTTGCGGAGGATCAGCTCGTTGGTCGCCTCGCGCAGCTCCTCGAGCGTGTACGGGAGGTCCATGTAGAAGAGCTCGGCTGAGCGACGCAGCCGGTCGAGGTGCTCGCGGTGACGGAAGACAGCGGTGCCCTTGCTCTCGGTGTCGTAGGCGCGGATGCCCTCGAAGACCCCTGTCCCGTAGTGCAGCGCGTGCGTGAGCACGTGAACCTTCGCGTCCTCCCAGGCGACGAACTCGCCGTTCATCCAGATCTGTTCCGCGGTCTTCACGCTCACTCCCCCTACAGCCTCTCGAGGATCGCCCGAGTGGCCTCCTCTGTTCCGGCCCCACCACCGAGGTCGGGGGTGCGCAGCCCCGCCTCCAGCGCGCCGTCGATCGCCGATTCTAGCCGCGCGGCCTCGGGCTCCATGTCGAGCCCATAGCGGAGCATCATCGCGACCGAGCCGAACATCGCCAGTGGGTTCGCGCGACCGCTGCCCGCGATATCGGGGGCGGAGCCGTGGACGGGCTCGAACAATCCCGGACCGCCGGCGCCGACCGAGGCGCTCGGCAGCAGGCCGATCGACCCGGTGATCATCGCGGCCTCGTCGCTGAGGATGTCGCCAAACAGGTTCTCGGTGACGATCACGTCGAAGTCGGAGGGCCGTGCGACGAGCTGCATCGCGGCGTTGTCGACGAGCAGGTGCTCGAGCGGCATCTCCGGGTACCCCGCGGCCACGCGCTCGACCGTCTTGCGCCAGAGCCGTGAGCTCTCGAGCACGTTTGCCTTGTCGACGCTCGTGACCTTGCGGCGAGCGAATCTGAACGCGACCTCGGCGATCCGCTCGATCTCAGGCGTCGAATAGAGGCAGGTATCCCAGGCCTCCTCCCCCTCGCCGTCGGCGGTTGCTCGGCGGCCGCTGTCGCCGAAGTAGATCCCGCCGGTCAGCTCGCGCACGACCAGCAAGTCGGTGCCGGCGATCCGCTCCGGCCGCAGCGGGCTGGCGTCGATCAAGGCCGGTGACGGGCGGACCGGGCGCAGGTTGGCGAACAGCTCGAGGCCCTTGCGCAGCCCCAACAACCCCTGCTCGGGGCGCGGGGCGGCTGGATCGGTCGTGTCCCACCGCGGTCCGCCGACGGCGGCGAGCAGGACGGCCTCGGACCGGCGGCAGGCCTCGAGCACCTCGTCGGTCAAGGCGATCCCATGGGCATCGATCGAGACGCCGCCGATCATCCGCTCGTCGAACGCGAAATCACCCAGTGCGGCCAGAACCACCTCTGCCGGGCGCATGACCTCGGGCCCGATCCCGTCGCCGGGAAGCGTGACGATCCGTCGGGTCGCCATCTAGCTCGCGGCCCGCGCTTCGATATTGAGTCGGACGTAGCGCAGACGGAGCGGTCGCGGGCAGCCGGCCAGGACCTGCTCGGCGAACCCGGCCCGCATGTCTTCGGGCAGGGCATCCAAGTGGTTGCCGAGACAGACGCTGGTCAGATAGGCGAGCGGCTCGGGGGGTTCGACCGGGAAGGGCTCGAGCCAGCATTCGGCTTGGATGAAGCCGGCTGCCAGCAACCGGCGCTCGGTCTCGGTGGGGCGCGCGAAGTTCCATGGCTCGGCCCATCCTGAGAAGTACTCGGCGAACGGCTCTCGAGCGGAGACCTCCGCAGCGACCTCGTGGAGATTGTCGATGTTGCCCTCTCCGCCACATTGGGCGACCAATCGTCCGCCTGGCAGGAGCGCGGCATGCAGGCTCGTGAACAACGCGTCGTGGTCGGCGATCCAGTGGAAGACGGCGCTCGAGAACACTGCGTGGACCTGCTTGCTCAGCTCGAGCGAAGTGAGCTCGGCCTGGAGCACGGAGGCTCGCCGACCGGCGAGCGTCTCGCGCGCGAGGTCGACCATCGACGGCGCAGCGTCGACGGCGATCACCCGGCCACGGGGAAGGCGCTCGACCAGCATCTGGGTCACGCGTCCCGAGCCGCAGCCCGCATCGAGCACGGTTTCGTCTCCGCGCAATCCCATCCGCTCGATCACCGGGCCCGCGAAGGCGACCTGGGGCGCCGACACGCGGTGGTAGGTCTCCGCGTCCCAATCGCGCGTGCGCTGTCCATCAGAGGCCGTCACAGGGCGGTCGTCACGGGACCCGATCGTTCGCGTTCGCCTTCGAACCCGGCGATCGCGGCCTCGTTTGCGAGCGTGATCCCGATCTCGTCGAGACCGTTGAGCAACCGGTGACGGGCGTCGGCATCGATCTCGAAGGCGATCTCGCGCCCGTCGACGCGCACGACCTGGGCCTCGAGGTCTACGGTGGCCTCGCCGGAGGCCATAACGGCCCGCACGTCGGCCTCGTCGAGCGCGACCGGCAGCAACCCGATCTTCGTGCAGTTGGATAGGAAGATGTCGGCGAACGAGGGTGCGATGATCGCCTGGAAGCCGTAGTCCTGCAGCCCCCACGGAGCGTGCTCGCGCGAGGAACCGCAGCCGAAGTTGCGGCCGGTAGCGAGGATCGGGTTGGTTGGCAGATCCCAGCCCGGCTGCTTGGCCCAGTCGAAGAACAGGAACTCACCGAAGCCCGAGCGCTCGACCCGCTTGAGGAACTGCTTGGGCATGATCTGATCGGTATCGACGTCGTTGCGGTCGAGCACCGAGACCGGCCCTGAGATCGTCTTGATCGGCTCCATCAGGCGACCGCCTCCTTGTCATAGCTGCGGATGTCAACGAAGTGTCCCTCGATCGCGGCGGCGGCCGCCATCTGCGGGCTGACGAGGTGGCTGCGCCCCCCGCGACCCTGGCGTCCTTCGAAGTTCCGGTTCGAGGTCGACGCGCAGCGCTCGCCCGGTGCGAGCGTGTCGGGGTTCATCCCGAGACACATCGAGCAGCCCGCCGAACGCCAGTCGAAGCCGGCCGCGCGGAAGACCTCGTCGAGACCCTCGGCCTCGGCTTGGGCCTTGACCTGCTGAGAACCCGGCACGACCATCGCCGCGACGGTCTCGGCAACCTTGCGGCCCTCGACGACTTCGGCGGCAGCGCGCAGGTCGCCGATCCGTGAGTTGGTGCAGGAGCCGATGAAGACACGGTCGATCGCAATCTCCTCGATCGGCGTTCCCGCTTCGAGGCCCATGTACTCGAGCGCACGCTCGTCGCCCTCGCCATCCGGCTCGGGGATCGAGTCGGTCACTTGAGCGACCATGCCGGGGTTGGTCCCCCAGGTGACCTGCGGCGCCAACGCAGCCGCGTCGACCTCGATCTCCATGTCGAAGCGCGCGCCCGGGTCGCTGCTCAGCGCCGTCCAGTCCTCGATCGGCAGCACCTCCGGCGCGGCGGGCCGGCCCTGCAACCAATCGAAGGTCGTCTGGTCCGGCGCGATCATCCCGGCGCGGCCACCGCCTTCGATGGTCATGTTGCAGACCGTCATCCGGCCCTCCATGGAGAGCGCCTCGATCGCCTCGCCCGCGTACTCGATCACGAATCCGACACCACCCTCGACGCCGATCTGCCCGATCGTCCCGAGGATCAGATCCTTAGCGGTGACGCCGAACCCGAGCCGTCCGCTGTAGTTGATCCGCATCGACTTCGGCTTCTGCTGGCCGAGCGTCTGCGTCGCGAGCACGTGCTCGACCTCACTCGTGCCGATTCCGAACGCCAGTGCGCCGAAGGCTCCATGGGTCGCGGTGTGCGAATCGCCGCAGACGATTGTCATACCCGGCTGGGTGACGCCCAGTTCGGGCCCGATCACGTGGACGATCCCCTGTCGCTCGGAGCCCAGCGAGTAAGCCGGAACACCAAACTCGGCGCAGTTGCGCTCCATCGTCTCGACCTGGACGCGCGAGAGCTGGTCGCGGATCTGGGCGGCGCGGGTCGAGCCGTCGGTCGGGACGTTGTGGTCGGCCGTCGCGAGCGTGCGATCGGGACGACGCACTCTGCGACCGGCCAGGCGCAAACCGTCGAAGGCCTGCGGCGAGGTGACCTCGTGGACGAGGTGCAGGTCGACGAACAGCAGCCCGGGCGCAACCTCGTGGGCCTCCCAGATCTTGTCGAGCAGGGTCTTGGGCGTCATGGCATCCATCTGGTCAGCTCCTTCGCAGCCCGGCGGAGACAACGGCCACGAAGCGGGCTTCGTCGGGACCGTGGTTATTGAAGTGGTGCGCCAGGTCGGCGTCGAAGGTGATGCAATCCCCCTCGCTCAACGCGTGCTCGGCGCCGCCGCAGGAGAGCACCAGCGCGCCGGCCGTCACGACGGCGGTCTCCCGGCTACCGGGCTCGTGCATCGGCGGGTCGTCGGGACCACCGGTGCTCGCCCCCGAGCCCAGGACGTGCTCGGAGAGCTCTGCGCGCTGGCCGGGCAGCGGCGGCGTCAGGATCTCCGCGCTGTGCCCGGTCGTCGGC
>JACCVG010000008.1 GCA_013698335.1 Thermoleophilaceae bacterium | reverse complement strand
ACGATCGTCTGGTGCACCGGTTACCACGTCACCTTCCCGTTCTTCAAAAGCGATCTGCTGCCCGAGCAGCCCGACCAGCTCCCCCTCTACCAGCGGATCTTCCCGTTCGATTTCGACGATCTGTTCTTCGTCGGCCTCGTCCAGTCGACCGGCTCGGCGATCCCGATCGTCGAGCAGCAGGCGAAGCTGGTCGCCGCCTACCTGGCCGGGAACTACGGCCTCCCCGACGCGGACCGTCGGCGCGCCGATGTCGAGCGCGCAAGGAGGCGCGCCGAGAACCGTTATGGCCCGGCGAAGCGTCCGGCGATGCGGATCGACTTCGACGGCTACATGCGAGAAATCTCGCGCGAGCGGGTCCGGGGACGGAAGCGAGCCGCCGCATGAGCATCGCCGGGAAGCGAATCATCATCACGGGCGCGCGCGGCGCGTTCGGCACGGCCGTGACGGGCGAGCTGCTCACGCTGGGCGCGCGCGTGATCGGACTCGATCTGACCCCCTCGGACGCCGGCGCGGAGCGCGAGGTGATCGAGTGCGACGTCCGTGACCAGGGCTCGGTCGATCGCGCCGTCGGAGAAGCGATCGGGCGCCTCGGCGGGCTCGACGTCCTGATCAACAATGCGGGGCTCGGGGGGCCGGCGTCGGGCGGCATTGCCCCGGATGCCGCAGCCCTGGCGATCCTCGACGTCAACGCCATCGGACCCTGGCGGGTCACCTCGGCGGCGATCGACTCGCTCGTCGAGAGCCGTGGCCGCGTCGTGATCATCGCCTCCCGGATGGCGTTCCTGGGGCTCCCGCTCGCCGCGGCCTACGGAATCTCGAAGCGCGCGGTGCATGCCTACGCTGATTCGCTGCGCGCCGAGTACGGAACCCACGTCAAGGTCACCTGCGTCCATCCGAGCTTCGTCCGCACGCCGATCCACGACTCGACCTCGGCCGCGGGACTGAGTGTCGAAGGTGTCTCGCGCGAGGAGCCGCTCGAGGCGGTCGTCGAAGCGATCGTCGGGGCCTGCGGGGCCGCTCGCCCCAAGCGTGATGTCGCGCCGACACGCGGCGGCGCGATCCAGATCTTCATGGCGCGCCACTTCCCCCGGCTCACGGCCGCGATCGTGGCGCGAACGCTGCGCAAGCGGCTGCGGGCCGGCGCGTTCGAGGACGCACCGCTGGCGACCGGTTTGCGTGATCGGGTGCTCGGCGGCTAGCGCCCCAACTCGGCGGCCTGCTCCCAGGTGCCGCGATCGAAGAATGGCAGGGTCGGAACCTGCGCGGCGCCCTGAGCCTCGATGTCGTAGATCCGCCGCGGCTCGCGCCATTGCTTCGGATCGGCACTGCGGAACCGCGCGCCCAGCCCGATGGTTCCCAGATTCCCCTCATCCCTGCCGGGATCGTACGCGGTGTAGGGTCGCAACCGATGCGGCAGCTCACCGACGGCGTCTGGCAGCTCTCCGGCCGCCCGGCCAACAACGTCAACATCTATCTGCTGGGCGACGTGCTGATCGACGCCGGCATGATCTTCGACAAGGGGCGCATCCTCGCCCAGGTCGCAAACCATGCGGTCACCGCACACGCCCTGACCCACGGCCACATCGACCATTACGGCGCGAGCCACGCGGTCTGCACCGAGCTCGGGATCCCGCTCTGGTGTGGCGCCGCCGATCGCGAAGCCGTCGAGAGCGGAAAGATGGTCACCCGTTACCCGCCCGGCAAGCTGCCCGCCGCCCCGGCCCACCCGGTTGCCCGCTCGCTCGCCGAGGGTGACACGGTCGCCGATTTCACCGTGCTCGACACACCAGGCCACTCCCCCGGACACGTCAGCTTCTGGCGCGAGTCCGACCGGACGCTGGTCTGCGGTGACGTGATGTTCGGCTACAACCCGTTCCTTCTGAGCGGCGGGATCCGCGAGCCGATTCGAGCCTTCAGCGTCGATCCGGAGCGCAACCGCGAGTCCGCACGCAGGATCGCCGCCCTCGAGCCGGAGCTGACGTGCTTCGGGCACGGCCCTCCCCTGCACGGACCCGACGCGCTGCGAGCCGCCGTGGACGCCCTGCGATGAACGGGACGCGTGCCGGGTCGGCGCTCGTCCTCTGCCTCGCGGTTGGCTTCGGGGTCGGATGCGGATCTCAGAACGAAGTCTCGACTGGCGAGGGACCCGCCGTGACGCAAGGGGTCAGCGGCGCACTCGACTACGACGGTGTGGGCGAAGCGAAGCAGGGCATGACGCTCGAGCTGGTCACCGGTCTGTTCGGGGAACCGGCCGAGATCGACCGCGTCGCGGGCTGCGAGCTCGACAGCGAAGCCGGCGACTCACAGGTCGCGACCTGGAACGTCGATGAGGGCACGATAACGCTGACCTTCGACGCCGACGACGAGCGCCTCGTCGGATATTCGACCGACAGTCCGAGCCTCGAGACGGTCGACGGCGCCCGCGTCGGTGACTCGTTCGGAGAGCTCAGCGACACCACCGGCGGCCCGGCGCTGGAGCCGCTCGACCTCGGGGTTGCGGCGACGCCCGAGCAGGGAGTCTGGTTCCGCGAACAGGACGACGACTCCAAGCTCACCTTCGACATCGCCGAAAGTGAGATCAAGAGGATTCTCGGCGGGTTCAACCCCGTCTGCGAGTAGCCGTCCGGTAGCGGTAACTCCGCCTCGGCGGCGGTGTATTTGTTTGTGATCTTCCGCACGACCAGCGTGCGGAGCCGACTTCGCAGAAAGCGAGGTGGTCGTAGATGGAGATGATCCACAGGCTCGAGCCGGTGGCTCTGCTGCTGATGATCCTGGCCGGGCTCAACTGGGCGATCGTCGCCCTGTTCGAGACGAACCTGGTCACCACGGTCCTCGGCACAGGAACCCCGGCTGACGTCGTCTACGTGCTCTTCGGCGTCTCGGCGCTCGTCTTCGTGCCGCGACTGGTCGAAGCGATGCACGTCGGCCACGGCCCGCACCCGCGCGGGGTGTAGCGACTTCGCGGGACTCAGTACGGCGAGCCGGGCAATGCGCCCGGCTCGTTCGCTTCAGGAGGTAGCCGCGGTCCGCTCGAGAATCAGCCGGCGGATGCGGTCGTGATCGATCGCTGCGGGCTCAGTCGACTCGAGGAAGTCGCTCAGCACCGAGATGAAGCGGATCGGGTCGTCGATCTGGGGGAAGTGGCCCGACTTGGGAACATCTCGAGCCGACTGCCCGGCATCGAGGCCGCGGCGTTCTCACCGTGGTGCGCAGGGATCACGGGGTCGCGCTCACCCCAAACGATCAGCGTCGGCACCTCGGCGGCGAGGTAGAGGCGATCGGTCGCCGAGACGCGTTGTCCCGTCGGCTCGACGATCCCGCGCACGGTGTGGATGAACGCTTGACGGGTCTCGATGTCGCCCAGCGAGGCGAACCCGCGCGCGACCTCCTCGAGGTCGGATCCGGGCTTCAGGCCGACGAGGCCGAGCAGCTTGCGCAGACCCGACACGGCGTTGCGGATCGGCTCGGCGACCAGCAGCGGCAGGACGATCTCGGCGCCGGGCAGGGTGGCGGAGCGGATCAGGACGCTGACCTCGCGACCGAGCCCACCGCTCGAGACCAGCACCATACGGTCGAGGCGCTCGGGGAACTGGTAGGCGAACTGCATCGCGATCCCGCCGCCGAGCGAATGGCCGACGACCGTCGCGCGCTCGTGGCCGAGGGCGATCAGCAGGTCGCGCAGACCGCTGGCGAAAGAGCCCAGCGAGTAGTCGCCCTTCGGCTTGGCCGACTCTCCGTGACCGGAGAGGTCCGGCGCGATCACCGTGTAGTTGTCGGCCAACGGACCGATCACGCGGCGCCAGTTGGCCGAGCTACCGGTGATGCCGTGAACGAGGAGCAGCACCGGGCCGCTGCCGGCTTGGCGGAAGCGGACTCGATGGCCGTGGATGACGATCTCCTCGAGGCCTTCCCCCGGGGCGACCGCTGCCAGTGGTGGACGGGCTGGCATCCGCTCAGCTCGCGCCTTCAGCGAGCTGCTCGCGCTGACGTTCTGGAGTGATCCTCACGACGTTCCAGGCTAGCCCGATCTTGCCGAGCGCGCGGATGGCCAGGCCCGAGGGGTCGAACTCCCACCAGCGAAGGCCCTGAACCGCGGCACGCGGGAAGGCGTGATGGTTGTGATGCCAGGCCTCGCCGAGCGACAGGGCTGCCAGCCACGGGACGTTGGTCGAGTAATCGTCGGTGTCGAAGCGACGGAAGCCGTGGAAGTGGCAGATCGAGTTGATGCTCCAGGTGACGTGGTGGACCATGAAGATGCGGGCGAAGCCGCCCCAGATCATCGCCGTCAGGCCGCCGGACAGCGTGCCGCTGATCGCCCAGCCGAGCACGAACGGCGGGCCGAGCGAGAGCAGGACGAGGTAGGGAAAGCCGCGGTTGATCAGCCGCATGCCCGGATCCTCGAGCAGGTCGGGCGCGTACTGACGCTTGCGGGCCTGGCCCTGCGTCTCCCAGAGCCACCCCATGTGGGCGTGGAAGAGCCCCTTCAGGCCGGAGCCGCCGCCGACGTGCGGGGAGTGCGGATCGCCCTCCTCGTCGGTGTGGGCGTGATGCTTGCGGTGATCGGCGACCCAGTCGATCACGGGTCCCTGGACAGCCATCGAGCCCAGCACGGCGACGCTGTAGCCCATCCAGCGATGGGTCGCGAAGGCCCGGTGCGTGAGCAATCGGTGGAACCCGATCGTGATCCCGAACGCGGTCGAGAGGTACATCCCGGCCATGATCCCGAGGTCGGTCCAGCCGATGACCTGATTCCACAACAGGATGATCGCGGCGAGAAAGCCGACGAACGGGAGGATCACGGCGGTGATGTTGACGGCGCGCTCTATTTTGGTCATGGCCGCAGAAGCTACTCATCATGAACGGCCTACTCTTGCCGCCTTGACCACGCTTTGACGACAGATTTTTGCCTGATTCCTATAAATTAAGTCAGTTCAGCCGGCCAGTAGCCGCTGAGCGCAGATCGCGCCGCGACCACCACGCCATCGGGTTCGGCGGATGGCGGATCCTCCTGCCCGGGATCGGCCAACGCGACCATCGTCGCCGCCACCGAGCGCGCCAGGGCACCCACGTCGTAGCCGCCCTCCAGCACGGCGCCGACGGGCACACCGAGGCCCCTGACCAGCCGCGCCATCGCCGCGAACGACGATTCCTCGAGCAGGCAGTCGGCGAGCGGATCGTCCCGGTGGCCGTCGAAGCCGGCCGAGATCAGCACGAGCTGGGGCGCGTAGGAGCGCGCGACCGGAAGGACAACGTGCTCGACCAGGCCGACCCATGTCGTCTCCCCCGACCCGGGCGGGACGGGGAGGTTGAGCGAGAAACCGCGACCCGCGCCCGCGCCGCCATCAGAGAGTGGCCCGCTGCCCGGATAGAGCGGCGACTGATGGATCGAGGCGAACAGGACGTCTGCGCGCTCGTGGAAGACCGCGTTGGTCCCGTTGCCGTGGTGGACGTCCCAGTCGAGGATCAGGACCCGCTCGAGGCCGTGGCGCTCGATCGCATGCGCGGCCGCGACGGCGACGCTGTTGAACAGGCAGAAGCCCATCGCGATCGCCGGTTCGGCGTGGTGGCCGGGCGGGCGCAGTGCACAGAAGCCTGTGGCGCCGGTCCCCGCGAGCAGCTCGTCGACCATCGCGCAGGCGCCACCGGCGCCGCGCAGCGCCGCCTCGTAGGAGGCGGGACTGAGCACCGTATCCGGATCGAAGTGACCGCCGCCGCGCTCAGAGAGCGACCGAACGGCCGCGATGTGGGAGCCGGGATGTACGGCCAGCAACTGCTCCTCGGACGCGCGCGGCGCCTCGACCCGGCGGTAGCCGAGCCAATCCCGCTCGCCGAGGTAGGCCTCGATCGCCTCGATCCGCGCGGCCCGCTCGGGGTGGGCTCCGGTGTCGTGCTCGAGCGAAGCCGGGTGGTGGATATAGATCGGTTGGGGCGCTGCCATGCCGATACGGTAATCGCGACGCCCGTGGCAACCGAACCCTCAGCAGTCGTTCGAGCCGATGTCGCCGTCGTCGGAGCGGGCGCGGCGGGCATCTACGCGGCGTTGAGCGCCGCCCGCGCCGGCGCCGAGGTAGTGCTCGTTTCGCGCTCCCCGCTCGCCGCGTCGGCCTCCTATTGGGCCCAGGGCGGGGTGGCCGCCGCGCTCGACGCCTCCGACTCGATCGCCGCCCACGTCGCCGACACGTTGCGGGCCGGCCGGGGGCTCTCGCGGGCGAGCGCTGTCGAGGCTCTCTGCGCGGAAGCGCCCGAGCGCGTGCGCGACCTGATCGAGCTCGGAGTCAGCTTCGACGCCGACCGGACGGGAGCCCTAGCGCTCGGGCTCGAAGGTGGTCACAGCGCACGCCGTGTGGCGCACGCCGGAGGCAGCGCGACCGGCCGGCGGATCACGCGGCAGCTCTCCGCGCTCGCCGCGACCCACCCGCGCGTCCGCGTGCTCGAAGG
>JACCVG010000233.1 GCA_013698335.1 Thermoleophilaceae bacterium | reverse complement strand
CCCTCGGGACCGACCGCGCGAACCTCGAAGCGGTGCGTACCTGGCTTGAGCCGCTTGGTGGTATGCGGCGAGGAGCAGGTCTTCCAGGCGCCGCCGTCCAGCCGGCACTGGAAGGTCGTGCCGGGCTCGTTCGGCTCGCTCTCGAAGCTGACCTTGCCGCGGCGACCCTCGACCTTGACATTGGACAGGCCTTGTCGGTTCCTGCCGCGCTCACCGGCGTCGCCAGCCCTGCGGCAGATCCGCCTACTGCTGCGGTTGGCCTTGCGGCATTTGAGGTTGCGACGAGTCGAGCGAACCTTGATCTTGGTCTTGGGCGGCTTCTTGCGACCGCTGGTGGTCGTGCCCGAAGTTGTAGTCGGCGTGGTGGTGGTAGTCGGCGTGGTGGTGGTAGTGCCCCCGCCTCCGCCGCCGCCGTCGTATTCATCGACGACCGGTACGCCGGTGACGCCATCGCCAGTGCCGAACCCTACGTAGTAGGCGTAGCCAGCGATGATCGCTATCGCCAAGACGATCGACGCCAACGTAATCCACTGCCGATTCCCGATTCTCACTGGCGTCTCCGTTTCCCTTTGCTCGATCGTGCTGAAAGCGTTCCTTGGACGAACAACAACAGTCTTGCAGATATTCCGGCCGGCACCAACATTCAGGGTTGCAACTTGCGTTCCTGGGTAGCCTCGCCCCGGTTCGACAACCCAATCAGGAGGAGCAGACGGATGACCGACATCGAGTTCCAGGCCAATGGCGGCACGGCTCCCGGGTATCTTGCGACACCCGCATCCGGAAGCGGCCCGGCAACCATCGTGATGCAGGAGTGGTGGGGTCTGGAGGATCACATCCGGAGCGTCTGCGACCGCCTGGCCGAGGCCGGATTCATCGCCCTGGCGCCCGATCTCTACCGGGGCGACACGACTACCGAGCCCGGCGAGGCGCAGCAGAAGATGATGGCCCTCTCGATGGATCAGGCCGAGCAGGACATGCGCGGCGCCGTCGATCACCTGCTCGCGCACGAGGGAACCGAGGGCGACGGGGTCGGCTCGCTCGGGTTCTGCCTCGGCGGCGGGCTGTCGGTGTGGGCGGCGGCGATCAACCCGCGGATCGATGCCGTCGTCACCTACTACTACGTGATGCCGCACGGGAAGCCGGACTTCTCGAAGATCGACGCCTCCGTGCTCGGCCACTTCGGCGAAGCCGACGATTTCATCCCCGTAGAGACCGCCAGGGAGCTCGGCCAGGAGATCCGCGACGCGGGCGTGGAGGCGAGCTTCAACTTCTACGAGGGCTGCGGCCACGCATTCTTCAACGACACCGACCGGCTCGGCACCTACGACGCCGAGGCTGCCCGACTCTCATGGGACCGCACGCTCGAGTTCCTACGGAAGAACTTGAGCTAACCGGCGGTTGAGGCGCAGGCGGCGGCCTCTTCGTCGTCTGCGACTCGGAAGGAGGAGCCGCAGCCGCAGGCCGCGACGACGTTGGGGTTGTTCACTTCGAACCCCGATCCCATCATGCTCTCCTTGAAGTCGACGACCGAGCCATCGACGTAACTCAGGCTCTGCTCGTCGACGATCACACGGATCCCGTGATCCTCGAAGATCGTGTCGCCGTCGCGCTGCTCGTCGAGCGCCAGCGCGTACTGGAATCCGGAGCATCCGCCGCCGCGAACCCCGACGCGCAGGCCGGAAGTCTCGGGTGTGGACTCCTGGCCGGAGAGAAACTCGTTCACCTTGGTCGCCGCTATGTCGGTGAGTGTGACCACGCCCACATCCTAGCGCCACCGTCACCGCGCTATCTTTTTTGAAGCGATGCCCAGTACCGAAGAGCTCCAACAGCGGATCGAGAGCGCCATTCCCGGCGCGCGCGCGGAGGTCGAGGACCTGACCGGCGGAGGCGATCACTTCCGCGCCGAGGTCGTCGCAGAGCAGTTTGCGGGCCTCTCGCGGATCGAGCAGCACAAACTCGTCTACGCCGTCTTCGGCCAGGAAGTGGGTCATGAGATCCACGCCCTGTCGATCGCGACGTCGACACCAGACCTCAACCCGACCAGCGAGGCCACGAGATGACCAACGAAGAGATACGGGCGTTCATCGAACGGGCGATCGCCGAGAACGAAGTGATGCTGTTCATGAAGGGAACTCCGACCGAGCCCCGCTGCGGTTTCTCGGCCCGATCGGCATCGATGCTCAACACGCTCAGCGTCCAGTACGCGGCGCTCGACATCCTGCCCGACCCGCGCATCAAGCAGGAGCTAATCGAGGTCTCCGGCTGGCCGACCACCCCCCAGCTGTTCGTCAAGGGAGAGCTGATCGGCGGCTGCGACATCATGACCGAGATGTATGAGTCCGGTGAGCTCGCCCAGACGCTCGGAGTCGAGATGCCGGCCGACGAGCAGGCCGACCTCGGGCAGCCCGATCCGACTCAGGGTCCGATCAGCCTCGAGAATCGTCTGGGCTGACCACTCCCACGAAGTCGATGTACTCCGCGATCCGGTGGGACTCGTGGATGACTTCGTCGCCGTGCACGAGGACGGGCACGGCTCGCTGACCGGTCAGCTCGAGGATCTCGGGTCGGCGCGAGCGGCGGCCGGCGGCCCGAACCTCGTCGAACGGGATCCCTGCTGAACGCAGCGCTCGCGCGACCCGGCCGCAAGGGCACAACCGATCGGTCGGGGTCGGGCAGCGGTAGAGCGTCGCCATCGAGCCGTCTACCCGCGCCGCAGCAGCCGGGAGGCGAGCTCGCCGACACCGTCGAGAGCACTGAGCGCGATCGCGGCGCCCTTCAGTGGATAAGGCTGCGAGCGCCGGGATCTGGCGATCCGCTCGCCGTCCCGTTCGAGGTACCAGTTGATCGTCGACTCGACCGCGTCCTCGTGCGGCGAGGTCTTCCAGCCGAGATCACGCTTGGCCTTCGTGTTGCGGTAGGTCCACCAGCAGGAGACGAGCTTCACCTCCTCGACGGTGATCGGCGCCCGCCCCGGTAGGCGCTCGGCGAGCACCGCCATCCGCAGCGCGACCGACGCGGGTAGCTCGATTGCCGGCGGCTCGATCCCGGAGATCCGGCCGAGGTCGGCGAACAGACGAGCGAGGGTGTAGTTGCGATTGCCGAGTATGTAGCGCTCGCCCGGTGCGCCCCGCTCGTCGGCCAGCAGGTGTCCGCGGGCGACGTCCTCGACCGATACGACGTTCAAGCCCCCGTCGACGTACACGGGGATCCGGCCGAGGAGAAAGCGACGCACGATCGCCGTGGCGGTGCCATAGACATCGCCGGCCCCCAGCACCACGCAAGGGTTCACGCAGACGACGGGCAGCCCGCGGGCGCCGATCCGCAACGCCTCGTGCTCCGCCTCGTGCTTCGCCGTCACGTAGGGGATCCCAAGCGATCCGGCGGTGAAGACCGTGTTTTCGTCCGCCGTCTCACCCGGTTGCGCGGGGCCGATCGCGGCGACGCTCGAGGTCATCACGACGCGCTCGACCCCGGCGCCCAAGCACTCCTCGAGCAGCAACCGGGTCGCGTCGACGTTGACGCGGAAGAGCCTGCCGGCGTCCGCCGGCGCAAGCGAGGCGAGCCCGGCGACGTGGAACACCCGGTTGACGTCGCGCAGTGCGCGCCGGACCGCACGACGGTCCAACAGGTCGCAGCGCGTCGGCTCGTACTCCAGGTTTTCCAATTGCTCCAGATTGGACTCCGGCCGAACCGTGAGCCGAAGGTCGTCGCCGCGCTCGGCGAGCGCGCGCGCGACGTGGGAACCGACGAAGCCGGTGCCCCCTGTGACGAGCGTTTTCCCCATGCGCGGCCAGTGTATGACCGCGCGCGATGCCTTAGGGTGGCGCGCGATGCCGCCGGTCGCCGTCGTCGCCGACACAACCGCTTATCTGCCGCCCGCGCTGCTGGAGCAGCACCGGATCACGCTCGTATCGCTCTACGTCAACTTCGGCAGCGACCGGACCGTCCCCGAGCGAGAGATCGGGGAGTACGACGCCTTCTTCGACGAGCTGCGCTCGGCCGAGAAGCTCCCGACCACCTCCCAGCCATCGCTCGGCGACTTCATCGCCGCCTATGAGCCGCTGCTCGCCGACGGTGGCTCGATCGTCTCCGTCCACATCTCCGGCGGGCTCTCAGGCACTGCCGAAGCGGCGCGCCAGGCGGCCGAGACGCTCGAGCGCGACGGCCGTGGCGGCGAGCGCATCCGCGTGATCGATACCAACAGCGCCGCCGGCGGAGTCGGCTTGGTGACGCTCGCGGCCGCCCACGCAGCAGAATCGAGCGCCGACCTCGACGCGGTCGCCGCAGCCGCCGAAGGCGCCGCCCGCGATGTCAAGATCTGGTTCGCGGTCGACACACTCGAGTTCTTCAGGCTCGGTGGCCGGATCGGAGCGGCGAGCGCCTGGATCGGCTCGACGCTGAAGGTCAAGCCGATCCTCACGTGCGAGCGCGAGCTGGTGCCCGTCGAGCGCGTCCGCACCAGCCGCCGGGCGTTCGAGCGGATGCTCGACTACGCGCGCCAGTGCAAGGAGAGCGGCCTCGACGGATGGTGCGTCCAGCACATCAGCGCCGCCGAGGAGGGTGAGCGCCTGGTCGCGGGCTGTCGCGAGATCTTCGGCAACGAGCCGCTTTTCTTCTCCGAGGTCGGCGCCGTGCTGGCGACCCACTCCGGTCCAGGCATGCTCGGCGTTGCCGCGCTGCCCGGCTCCTACGTCCGCTGAACTTGCCCGCCGCCGCGCCCCGAACGGTCGTGCGGACGGTGTTGATCATCGTCGCGGTCGCGATCTCGCTCTACGTGATCTATCTGCTCCGCCAGCCGCTGAAGTGGCTGTTCATCGCCGCTTTCCTCGCGATGGCGCTGTCCGGTCCGGTCAACCTGCTGAGCCGCAAGATGAAGCGCGGGTTCGCGATCACGATCGTCTACCTGCTGCTGCTGACGCTGCCGTTCCTGCTCGCTGCACTGTTCGTCCCACCGCTCGTCACAGAAGCGAACAACCTGGCTGGCAACCTGCCCGGCTACGCGCAACAGCTGACCGACTTCGTCAACTCCAACTCGACGCTCGCGAGTATCGAGTCGAACTTCGACGTCACCGAGCGGATCGAGCAGGCGGCCTCGACCCTGCCCTCACGGCTCGAGAGCGGGGCCGCGGTGCTCTCCGGCATCGGCCTCGGCCTCGTCAACTCGGTGGTCGCGCTGCTGACGATCCTCGTGCTGTGCGCGTTCATGCTCGGCGGCGGGCGCCGCTGGGTGGATGGTGCGCTGGCGCTCGCGCCCCCGGAGCGCGCGGAGCGGCTCGACCGCGTGCTCGACCGGATCGGCAACGCGGTCGGTAACTATGTCGGCGGGGCGTTGATCGTGGCGCTGATCGCCGGACTGCTCTCCTTCATCGTGCTGCTGATCCTCGGAGTGCCGTTCGCCGGCCCGCTCGCGGTGATCGTCGGGCTGTTCGCATTGATCCCGCTCGTCGGGGCGACGATCGCCGCGCTGATCGTCGGTGTCTTTACGCTGTTCCACGACTTCCCGACGGCGACGATCGTCTGGGCGGCCTGGGCGATCGTCTACCAGCAGTTCGAGAACCACGTCATCCAACCGCAGATCCAGCGCCGGGCGGTCGATGTCCCGCCGTTCGTCGTGCTCGTTGCGGTCATCTTCGGCAGCACGCTCTTCGGGCTGCTCGGGGCGATTATCGCGATACCGGCGGCCGCGTCGATCCGGATCGCGCTGCGCGAGTTCTACGTCCTGCGCACGACCGAGGCGGAACTACCGGCGACGGCGGCGGGCGCCGAACAGCCCGACGGCGGCAGCGACTCCGCCGCCGACGAGGAAGCCCGCGACAGCGGCGCCGACTAGCACCGCCTGACGGTTCTCGATCAGGTGACGGCGCCAGTCGGTGATCTCGCCGACCTTGACCTGCAGCTCGCCGAGTGAGGAGGAGAGCTCCTCGCGCGTCGTGACGAGCGACTGGCGGATCTCCTCGGGCGAGCGGTCGGCCATCAGTGAGCCCTCACCCGATCGATCTCGGCCTTCGTCAGCTTGGCCTCCTCGATCGCCTGCCTGGGCACGGGCGGCGAACCCTTCTTGAACAGGCGGTAAGCGACGAGCCCCGCAGCCGCGCCGAGCACGGTCAGCAGCAGCCAGACGATTGCGAAACCGGGCCAGTCGACCGTCCCGAGCAGCTCGTTGAGCGCGAAGGCAAGCGCCATGAAGCCGTAGATCAGGCCGAAGACGATGAAGATGCCGGCGGCGGCGGCGATCGCCGCGCCCTTCCCGAGACTGGTCAGCTTGCCGAAGACCTCCGCCTTGGCGAGCTCGATCTCCTCATGGACGAGCAGCGAGACCTTCTCGCTGACATCGGTGACAATCTCGCCGAGCGGTCGCTCGGGACTCACGGGACCGTTCTGACGGCCTGGCTCAGCCACGATCGCGTCCGATCCAGCGGAGCGCAACGGCCAGCAGCAATCCCCCGGCGAACGCGCCCGCAACGAACGCTTCGGGCCGCTCCTCGAACGGATCGGACGGGGCCGGAGCGACCGGCACCGAGGTCGCTGATGGACTGGCGCTCACGAGTAGTCCGGCGGATCCTCGTCGAATAGGCGGACCCAGATGAGGGTCGCCACCCGATTGGCCGCAATCGACGCCAGCGCGCCGACGCCGGCGAGGATCCCGCTCCAGACCAGCCGCTTGGTCATGTCGTTCTGCAACACGCGCGCCAGTGTAACTAGACCGTCGCCGCGTCCGTCGCCTCGAGCCCGCCGCAGATCGTTTCGACGACGAGCAGCTTCGCCCGCTCGAACTCCTCGTCGGTACTCGGCAGGAAGCCGAAGATCCACCCCGAGAGCAGCTGCTCGATCGCGCCGTAGAAACACATCGCGGCAAACTCCGCCGAAATGTCGGACTTGAAGGCGCCCTGCTCGCGCGCTTGCTCGACGATCGCGCCGATCATCGCGTAGGCCTCACGGATCTTGTCGAGGTGCTGGCGGCCGAACGTGTTCGCCGCGCGCGTGACCTCGACGATGATCACCTTCATCAGGTCGGGCTCATTGCGGTAGGAGTCGATGATGAAGCTGCCGGCCAGGTAGAGCTTGTCGCGCGCGGGGATGTCCCGCTCCTTGTCGATCCCCTCGATCGCGTCGAGCAGCAGCTGCCAACGCTCGAGGAAGAGCGTGTTGAGGATCTCCTCCTTGGAATCGAAGTAGTGGTAGACCAGACCGTAGGCGACGCCCGCCTCGTCGGCGACGTCGGAGACCCGGCAGGCGTGGAATCCCTGGCGGGCGAAGACGGTGATCGCCGCGTCGAGGATCATCCGGCGTTTGTCGGGAGCGTTGGCGCGCGCGCTCGCCATCAGGGCGTCCCGATCGGCTGAGGCGAGCGATACGCGCCCTCGACCCGGTTTGCGAGGCTCGGCAACCGGCGGCGGACCTCGTCTTGGCGGTCGAAATCGAGCTTCGCGGCGACGTAGCACTCCTCGTCGGGGGCGCGCGCGAGGATCTCGCCCCAGGGGTCGACGATCATCGACCCGCCGTAGCTCTCCTTCTCAGGGGTGTGATGACCGATCTGGTCGGCGGCCAGGACGAAGACCTGGTTCTCGATCGCCCGGGCGCGCAGCAGGATTTCCCAATGGGCTGCGCCGGTCGGTCGCGTGAACGCAGCCGGGACGGTGATGACGCGCGCGCCGGCGATCGCGAGCAGCCGGTAGAGCTCCGGAAAGCGCAGGTCGTAACAGACGGTCAGGCCGAGCTGGACGCCCTCGCCGCACTCCGACAGGACTAGCTCGTCGCCCGGCTCCTCGACGTCTGACTCGCGGTACTCGACCCCGTCGACCTCGACGTCGAACATGTGGATCTTGCGATAGACCGCGCGCCGGGTGCCGTCCGGGCCGAAGTGCAGGGAGCTGTTGGCCAGTCG
>JACCVG010000208.1 GCA_013698335.1 Thermoleophilaceae bacterium | reverse complement strand
CGTCGAAGAATCGGCGGCGCGCGTCGAAGCCCTGAAGTCGGAGCTGGGTCTGCTGAAGCCCTAGCGCTGAGTTAGCGCCCGAACCTCTGCTCGACACCATCGAGCAGCGCCCAGTTGCCGCGCAGTGCGGCTTCTGAGAGTTCCAACAGGCGATCGGCGTCGAGCTCGGCGAGCTGCTCCTCGAGCAGCGCCCGGGAGTGGGCCGCGTGCTCGTGGTCGAGCTCGGCGTGGATCGTGAAATAGTCGCTCGCGGGGCTGCCCGCGGCTACACCGTAATGCTCGGTCAGCCCGTCGAGCTTGGTCTGCGAGATCGCCGGCTGGCCGGACTCGATCGTGTAGAGGACGGCGAAGCCCTCGAGCGCGTTACGCGCAGCGGTCCAGGCGCGGGTGCACTCGATCGTCTCGGGCAGCGGCTCGCGCCCGAGCTCCGCTCCGACGGCGCTGGCGAACCGGTCCCAGACATCGACATGTTCGCGCTCCTCGGCAGCGTGGCGTACGAGATCGGCGCGCACGGCCGGTGTCGCATCGTCGGCGGCGGCCTCGCAGGCGGTTGCGAGCGCATCGACCGCGTGGCGGTACTCAGCGGCGTAGAAGGCGAGTTCTTCGGGGGTCAGTTCGCCCGCGCTCCAGCGGACGTAAAAGGGGTGCTCGAGGACGTTCCAGCGGTCACGGGCGGTCTCGAGGCGATCGAAGAAGTCCATCTCGGGGCTCCCTTTCGATAGGTGGCGGCAAATCAGGAGGTGCGCATGCTAGAGCAGGGCTTGGAGGCGCCGCTCGAAGCCCCCAGAACGTGGAACACGCCCGGCCACCTTCATGGTGCCCAGACGCGCCACGCTTTGACGAGTTCGGCCTTCCGTGGCCGACGTCAAGTCCTTGGTTAGACCTGTCGATTACCGCCAAAGCGGCTGCCGAGACCGTAACCTCCGCTTGGGATTCCGCCCAGCAGGACGAGGATCGCGGCGATGATTCCGACGATCGATGGTAGGCCGAGCGCCGAGCACAGGAAGTACACGAGCGCCGCTAGCAACACCGCTATCAAGATCCCGATCAACTTTCGCTCCATCTGTAGGTGGACGCTCACTAGATACCCGTCCCACCGGGGGTGAAAACCCGGCAACTTTCCTCTCGCGGGTGGTTGGAAGCGCCCAACTGCGGTAATACCCAGGTCATGCCCCGTGCGATCTGGAGTGGCGCGATCAGCTTCGGGCTGGTCAACGTGCCCGTGAAGCTCTACAGCGCGGTCAGTCGTAAGACCGTCCGCTTCAACCAGCTCGAGAAGGACACGGGCGCGCGGATTCAACAAAAGCGGGTCTCGTCGCAGTCGGGTGAGGAGGTTCCCTATGAGCAGATCGTCAAGGGGTACGAGATCTTGAAGGACCAGTACGTGGTGATCGATCCCTCCGAGCTCGAGGCGCTCGATCCGAAGAAGACCCGCACGATCGACATCCAGGAGTTCGTCGACCAGGACCAGATCGATCCGATCTTCTACGACCACCCCTACTACCTCGCGCCGGACCGCGGCTCGGACAAGCCCTACAACCTCCTGCTCGCGGCGATGGAGGAGACGGGCAAGGTGGCGATCGCGCGGGTCGTGATCCGCCAGAAGGAGAGCCTGACGGCAATCCGCCCGGCCGGTGAGGTGCTCGCGATGACGACGATGCTGTTCGCCGACGAGGTCGTCTCGCCGGAGACGCTCGACGAGCGGCCCGATACCTCGGCCGACGTGAGCGACAAGGAGGTCGCAGCGGCCCGCCAGCTGATCGACTCACTCGCGGCCGACTTCGACCCGACCCGATACCGCGACGAGTACCGCGATGCGGTTCTCTCGATGATCGAGCGCAAGGCCGAGGGCAAGGAGATCGCGACCGCGCCGGACGCCGAGGAGCCCGTCGAGGTGCCGGATCTGATGGCGGCGCTGGAGGCGAGCGTCGCGGCCGCCAAGAGCTCGGCGAAGAAGCCGGCGGCCAAGAAGAAGGCTGCCGCGAAGAAGAAGCCGGCGGCCAAGAAGAAGCCTGCCGCGAAGAAGTAGCTTGGCGGGCAAGCGCGTCGAGGTCGCCGTCGAGGATCGCCGGCTGTCGCTCTCCAACCTCGACAAGGTCCTCTATCCCGAGGTCGGTTTCACGAAAGCCGACGTGATCGACTACTACACGCGGATCGCGCCGGTCCTGCTGTCCCACCTGCGCGGCCGGCCGCTGACCCTCAAGCGCTACCCGAACGGAGTCGAGGGCAAGTTCTTCTACGAGAAGCAGTGCCCCAAGCACGCCCCGGATTGGGTTCGTCGGGTGCCGGTTACCGGACATCGCGATGGACGGGTTATCGACTACACGGTCGTCGACGACCTGCCGACGCTGGTCTGGGCAGCAAACCTCGCCGACCTCGAGCTGCACCCGTCCCTATCGCTCGCCGAGGAGATTAAGCGCCCGACGACCGCCGCCTTCGACCTCGATCCGGGCGAGCCGGCGACGATCGTCGAATGCGCGCGGGTGGCGCTGATCCTGCGTGACGTTTTCGCGGGTCTCAGCCTCGAGGCGTTCGCCAAGACGTCGGGCTCCAAGGGGATGCAGGTCTACCTCCCGCTGAACGAGGCGGGCGCGACGTACGAGCGGACGAAGGGATTCGCCCGAGCCTTGGCCGACCTGCTCGCGCGCGAGCATCCCGACCTCGTCGTCGCAAAGATGGCCAAGGCCCAGCGGCGGGGGCGCGTGTTCGTCGACTGGAGTCAGAACGACGAGCACAAGACGACGATCTGCGTCTACTCGCTCCGCGCGCGCCCAACCCCGACGGTCTCGACGCCGCTGAAGTGGGACGAGGTCGAGCAGATCGCCGGAGGCGAGTCCCCGGAACGGTTCGTGTTCACCTCCGCCGATGTGCTCGCGCGAGTCGAGCGCGACGGCGATCTGTTCGCGCCCGTGCTGGAACTCCAGCAATCGCTCCCCGGGTGAGCCGCCCGATCGGGTGGCGTACTGTGGGGGTCGATGGTCGACTGGTCACTAGCGCGCCAGGTAGCCCGGCTCGCCGCCTCGCGCGGTTCGCCGACGGGGCGTGTCGACGCCGACCTCGCGGCCATGTCGTGCGAAGCGGCCGTTCACGTCGAACGCTACACCGGGCTCGAGGGCGCGGCCACCGCGCCCGAAGCAGAGCTCGTCAGCCGTGAGCAGTGGGCTGAGATCAACCTCGGCTCGCTCTCGGAGCTGCTCGATCCGGTTGCGGCTCGGCTCGACCGCCGGCTCGGTACAGCCGGTCCGCTCGCGGGCGCATTACGGGTCGCGACCAGCGCGACACTCGCCGCCGAGGTCGGCCTCGTGATCGGGTACATGTCGCAGCGGGTGCTCGGCCAGTTCGAGCTCTCGCTGCTGAACCCCCAGGCACCGCCCCGGCTGTTGTTCGTCGAGCCGAACCTCGCCGGCGCCTCGCGCACGATGGGTGTCGACAGCGAGAGCTTCCTGCGCTGGGTAGCCCTGCACGAGACGACGCACGTGCTCCAGTTCTCGGGCGTGGACTGGCTGCGCGAGCACCTCGGAACCTTGCTGCGCGCCTACATGGACACGCTCGAGGTGCGTATCAATCGCGGCTCTGCCGGCGGGCTGCCTGCCTTTCCCGATCCGATGCGCTTGATCGCCGACTTCCGCGAGGGCGGTCTCGTCGGCCTGATCCAGACCCGCGAGCAGCGTCAGATCCTCAATCGCGTGCAGGCGGCGATGGCCGTCGTCGAGGGCTACGCCGAGCACGTGATGGACGCCGTCGGCACCGACGTCCTCCCGGCCTACGTCGGACTGCGCGAGGCGATGGACGCGCGGCGTTCCAACCGATCGGCGCCCGAGCGGATCCTCAACCGCCTGCTCGGCCTCGACCAGAAGATGCGCCAATACGAGGTCGGCAAGCGGTTCAGTGACGCGGTCGTCGAGCGGGTCGGCATCGAGGGGCTGAACCGCGTCTGGGAGTCGCCGGAGATGCTTCCGACCCAGACCGAGCTGGAGCGCCCGGCCGACTGGATCGCGCGCGTCGACCGCGATTCACTGGCGGCGTAGGCGGCCTACGTACCCTGGTGATCACCCATTCCGGGATCGTCTGCGGGTGGAACTCCGCCGGCCGGGGACGGGGCGCCGAACTCCGCCTCCCGGAAAGAGTTCATCGCGTCGATCTCGCGCGACTGCGCATCGACGATCGCCTCCGCGAGCTCCAACAGCCGCGGATCCTCACCCCGTTCCAGTTCCACGCGCGCCATGACGATCGCGCCTTGGTGATGGGGCACCATCATGTCGATGAAGACCTCGTCGAAGGGGTCGGCCGATCGGAGCGAGGCGACGTCGCTGTCCATGCCCATCATGTGCGCCGGCACGCCGAGCTCACCCGGCTGGACTCCGTCTGCCTCGAGCTGACCATCGACTGCTTTCAGCGTCTTGACCTCGGCGCTCTGGGATTCGATGATGTCGCCGGCGAGCGAGTTGACGAAATCGCTCTCGCCGCTCTGCTTCGCGACCTCCGCCATCGCGATCGCTGACTCGTGGTGAGGCACCATCTCGGCGACGAACGCGCGATCGAGCTCCGGTCCAGTCGAGGCCGAGGAGGCCGCGGTGTCGGTATTCGCACCGCCCCCGCACCCGGCTAGACCCAGCGCCAGAAGCGCCGCGGAAACAAGTGCGGCCAGGCGACGGCTCGACATCCTCTGGATCTGCTGCACGGCTTCTCCTCGTGTTCGGGGTCGCGTCCATGTATCCATACGCGGGACTGATCAAACTGGTTGCCGCGGCCGACTTGTCCGCTCGCTGCGGCGCGGGCGAAAGCGCCGCAGCCGCAGCGAGTTGGAGACCACGAACACACTCGACAAAGCCATCGCCGCGCCGGCGATGATCGGATTCAGTAGGCCGAGTGCCGCCAGGGGGAGTGCGGCAACGTTGTAGGCAAAGGCCCAGAACAGGTTGCCCTTGATCGTCGCCAGGGTCTTGCGCGAGAGCCGGATCGCATCGGCAGCGCCGCGGAGATCCCCCGAGACCAGCGTAAGGTCCGAGCTCTCGATCGCTACATCTGTCCCGGTCCCGATCGCCAGGCCGAGGTCTGCCTGGGCGAGCGCAGGCGCGTCGTTGACGCCGTCGCCGACCATCGCGACGACGTGGCCATCGGCCTGGAGCGCCTCGATCACGGCCAGCTTGTCCTCCGGCAGAACCTCGGCGATCACGCGCTCGATCCCCACCTCGGCGGCGATCGTCCTGGCTGTCTGCTCGTTGTCGCCGGTCAGCAGCACTGGAGCGAGGCCGAGCTCTCGGAGCAGTCCGATCGCTTCTCCGGAGGTCTCCTTGACCCCGTCGGCCACCACGAAGATCGCAGCGGCCTGACCGTCGATCGAGGCCGCGATTGCGGTCTGCCCGCGGGATTCCGCGCTGACGAGCACCGCAGTCAGCGCCGCCGGCAGCCGATGGCTCCACTCATCGAGCAGCCGGGGGCGGCCGACGACGAGTGAATGCCCGTCGACGACACCCTCGACGCCGAGTCCCCGCCGGTTCTGGAACGAGCCCACCTCACCCAGGCTGGCTCCATCGGCGACGACGCCGGTGACGATCGCCCGCGCGATCGGATGCTCGGAGGCGGCCTCGATCGAGGCGACCAGCCGGACCACCTCCGCGTCGTCGATCGGATGATCGGCGTGGATCACCTCGGTCAATGCCATCTTGCCGGTGGTCACGGTGCCCGTCTTATCGAGCACGATCGTGTCGACTCGGCGGGTGGACTCGAGGATCTCGGGCCCCTTGATCAGCAGGCCGAGCTGGGCACCGCGCCCGGTCCCGACGAGCAGGGCGGTTGGCGTAGCCAACCCCAGCGCGCACGGGCAGGCGATGATCAGGACGGCGACCGCAGCGGTGAACGCAAACGCTGCGCCGGCTCCGGAGCCGAGCCAGAACCCGAGCGTCGCCACGGCGATCGCGATCACCACGGGTACGAAGACTCCGGAGATGCGGTCCGCGAGCCGTTGCACCGGCGCCTTGCCGGTCTGCGCGTCGGAGACCAAGCGTGCGATCTGGGCCAGGGCAGTGTCTGATCCGACTCGCGTCGCCCGCACGATCAGCCGGCCGCCCACATTGATCGTCGCGCCGACAACCTCCGAGCCCGGAGCCACCTCGATCGGCAGAGACTCTCCGGTCAACAGCGACTCGTCGACCGCCGAGCTTCCGTCAACGACCTCCCCGTCGGTTGCGATCTTCTCGCCCGGACGCGCGACGAACAGGTTGCCGGACTGGAGGTCGTCGATCGGGATCAGCCGCTCGCCGCCCGGAGCGTCTCGATCGACCAGGGCGACCTCTTTTGCGCCGAGCTCGAGCAGCGCTTCGAGCGCCGCGCCGGCGCGGCGCTTTGCGCGAGCCTCGAAGTAGCGGCCGGCGAGGATGAAGCCCGTCACGCCCGACGCCACCTCGAGGTAGATCTCGCTCGTGCCGCTGCCCGCGTTGGGGAGCAGCTGGAACGTCATGGTCATCCCGGGCTCACCGGCACCAAAGAAGACCAGAGCGAGGACCGACCACGCCCAGGCCGACAGCACACCCAATGAGATAAGTGTGTCCATCGTCGCCTGGCCGTGCTTGAGGTTGGCCCAGGCAGCCTGATGAAAAGGCCATGCGCCCCAGATAACGATCGGAGTCGCGAGCTGCAACGCCAGCCACTGCCAGAACTCGAACTGGAGCGGCGGAACCATCGACATCAGCAGGACGGGCAGTGCCAGACCGGCCGAGATCAGCAGCCGTCGCCTGAGCGCGCTCGTCGGATCGGCGGTACCGGCATCGGGCGAACCGTCGCCTGGAAGCGTCGCCTCGTAGCCGACCCTCGAGACGGCTCCGAGCAGCTCCTCTACCTCGACGACGCCCGGGTCGAAGCTGACCCGCGCCTTCTCGGTCGCGTAGTTGACGCTCGCCTCGACGCCTTCGAGCTGATTGAGGCTCTTCTCGACCCGCCCGGCGCACGAGGCGCAGGTCATCCCCTCGATCGGGAGCTCGACCTCAGCGCTGGGCATCACCGGCCTCCTTCGTCAGCTCGACCGTCTGGACGCGGCCCTCGTGCTTGAACTGCCCGCAAGTGACGTCGGGCACTTCGTAGGTCTTCTCAGCGACTGCGCACACTATGTCTCCTATACACCTCGGGGGTATCGTCCTGGCGAACTGTACCATAAACCCCTAGGGGGTATGTTAGAGTCGCTTCAGACATACGACCAGGAGGAACGACATGCCGGCCGTGACCACTGACCACACGATGTCCGCAGACCACGCACACCAAGCCCTGCCCACTGAGGGCTCGGCGCTGACGGGCGTGGCGCTCAGCGCGACGCTGCACTGCTTGACTGGCTGCGCGATCGGCGAGGTCACGGGCATGGTGATCGGAACCGCGCTCGGCTTCTCCAACCTCGGGACGATCGCCCTCGCTGTGGGCCTCGCCTTCCTCTTCGGATACACGCTGACCAGCCTGCCTCTGCTCAGAGCCGGCTTTGCCGTCGCCGTGGTCATTCCGATCGCCCTCGCATCCGACACGCTGTCGATCGCGGTGATGGAGATCGTCGACAACGGGATCATGCTGGCGGTGCCGGGCGCGATGGAAGCGGGCGTCGGCTCTGTGCTCTTCTGGGGCAGCCTGTCGTTCGCCCTGGTCGTCGCCGGGCTGGTCGCCCTGCCCGTCAATCGATGGCTGATCGCGCGCGGCAA
Organism: Thermoleophilaceae bacterium; assembly: GCA_013698335.1. Taxonomy (GTDB): domain Bacteria; phylum Actinomycetota; class Thermoleophilia; order Solirubrobacterales; family Thermoleophilaceae; genus JACCVG01. The sequence goes on along the minus strand of JACCVG010000208.1, from coordinate 16,988 downwards.
GGGCCACGCGGCCGTTCACGCGACCGGCGTCCACGGCGGACCTCCGGTGCGGGTCGTCGGAGCGATCGCGGTCCTGCTCGCGATCTTCGGCACCACGGTCCTGGCAATCGAGGTGCTCGTATGAGTGCCAAGCCGCGCCCCGCCGAGAAGCTGCACGGCTACAGCAACAAGCGCGATCCCCTGATCAAGCGGCTGCGACGGATCGAAGGGCAGGTCCGCGGGGTCCAGGGAATGGTCGCGGAGGACCGCTACTGCATCGATGTCGTGACCCAGATCACTGCGATCCAGGCCGCGCTCGACAAGGTCGCCCTCGAGTTGCTCGAGGACCACGCCGAGCATTGCGTGATCGGGGCCGATGAATCCGAGCAAGGCGAGCGGACGAAGGAACTGATGGGGGCGGTGCGGCGGCTACTGCGCCACGGCTAGACCTCACCGAGGCCGTGACTCGCCGCTGTAGGCGAGTTCCCGCGCTAGCAGGGGTCGCTGCCGTCGGTGCGCCCGGGACCGGCGACCCCGTCGCGTTTCAGGAACCGCTCGAACCTGGCGGGGAAGGAGGTGATCACGCCGTCGACGCAGCGGCGGACCAGCTCGCGGTAGACCGCCGGCGTCTCTTCGTCGTCTCCGCTCGTGAATACGTGGACCGCGTAGCCGCTCGCGTGCGCTCGGCGGACGAAATCCGCGGTCGCGACCGGTATTCCAGAGACCTCGAGCGGAACCTGGAGAGCGACCGTTCCCGGGGGCGCCAGCCCCGTCGCCGTGAAGCCGGCGACCCCGATCACGCCAGGCGCCACACCAAAGGCGGGCGCGAGCCGATGGAAGCGGTCGACCGCAAACTGGTTGAAGGAGACGACGATCAGCTCGTCTGCGCGTGCGAGCGCGTGCCGGTTCAGGGAGCGCGCGAGCAGGGCGGCGTTGCGGTCGAACGACGCTTGGTCCGAGTCCGCGTTCCCCTTGATCTCGATGTTGACGGGCATGTTGGGGAAGGTCCTCAGCACCTCCTCCAAGGTGGGGATGCGGAAGTCGGAGGGGCGGTAGCGCCCCGGCGGCTCCCGCTTGCCGGTTCGGACGCCGCGCAGGCTGTAGGCGGCGCGGGGTTCGCCGCGGACGGCGTTGCGCCCGCGGACGAACCAATGGGCGGCGTCGAGCCGCTGGATCGCGCGCGCCGTCAGGTCGCCGACCCGGCCGGACCCGTTCGTCGTGCGGTCGACGGTCGCGTCGTGCACGACCATCAGACGACCGTCACGCGAGCCGTGGACGTCGAGCTCGAGCATGTCCGCCCCTCTTCGCACCGCGCGTTTGAACGCGTACATCGTGCTGGAGGGCGCCTCCTTCTCGCCGCCCTGGTGGGCGAGGTCGAGAACACGCCGTTCCAGCCACGGGTTGGCGGCATGTGCGGGCGGCGCGGCGAGCAGCAAACCGGTGAGCAGCAGCGGGGCGAGCAGTCGTCTCATCGGGTGATCATCCCCGATCTCAGGAAATCGTCTGCGTGACCATCTGGTACCCGGTCGCGCCGTCCGGGTGCGGCGGCGTGTTGAGCGCGACCTGGACCTCGCCGGCCCCGTCGACCGCGCGGCAGGAGATCGTGTAGGCCCCGGCTCGCTCGGGGGTCCAGTCGATGTACCACTGGGTCCAGGACAGCGGCGAGAGCAGCTCGCGCAGCTTCGCGTCCTCCCAGGTCTTGCCGTCGTCGACCGACGCCTGCACTCGCTGGACACCGCGCTCGCCGGCCCACGCGATGCCGGCGATCCGACCGGCCTGACCGGCGGCGCGCGGCTCGACGACGTCGATCCTCGACTGGGTCTTGATGACGCCGGTCTGCGACCAGCCGCGCTCTGACCAGTACCACGACGGTTCACCGGACACGAGCTCGATGCCGGTCAGCCACTTCGCGTTGAGCATTCCGTAGAGGGCCGGGATGCGGACCCGGACCGGGGCGCCGTGAGCGGTGCTCAGCGGCTCGCCGTTCTGCCCGAAAGCGACCAGGTTGGAAGGCTCCATCGCGCGCTGGAGCGGGACCGTCACGCTGTATCCGTCGGCGCAGGTGAATACGACCGAGTCGGCCTCGGCTGTCGGCGCGACCTCGCGCAGTAGGTCCGCGAGCCGGATGCCGCGCCAGGCGGAGTTGCCGATTAGCGGTCCGCCGACCTCGTTGGAGATACATGTCAGGACCGAGTACTGCTCGATCACGGGGAACGCCGCCTGGAGCTCTTCGAAGTCGTACTCGCGGGGCTGCTCGACGAGGCCGGAGACCTTGAGCGTCCAGCTGTCGACGTCGACGATCGGGTCGACGACGTCGATATCGACCACGTAATGATCGGCCACAGAAGTGATCTCCGGCTCCATCCCGGGGATCTTCGGGAAGCTGCTGCGCTCGGGAGTGCGTAGGGGGACGTCGGGGGTCGCGATCGGCGTTCCTGCGGTGGGCGACCCCGTGTTGAGGAGCCGCCCAAAGATCGATCCCGCGACGAAAAGGGTGACTGCGGCTGAGCCGATCACGCCGAGCGCCGCGCGCCGCGACATCGCATCACCGGAGGCGGTGTCGGCCGGGCGACGCTGCGCAAACCTGAGGGCCACGCCGTAGGCGGCACCACCCACCAGCGCGGCGATCGCCGTGTCGACGCCGAGCTCTTCACTTGGCTTGATCACGACCATCAGGCCGAGCGCAACCCCGAAGGTCACCATCGCGGTCGTCGACGAGCGGCCGAACCGTGCCGCCAGTACCGGGAGCGCCGCTGCCAAACCGACGACACCCGCGGCAACGCTTCCGACGAACAGCGGCATCCCGAGGTGGCCGAGGCTCTCGATCGACGCCGTCGCGACATCTCCGGGGGTGAGCCGGACGAGCCGTTCGGCGAGGTCGAACGGTGGGAAACTGGTCAGTCCGGTGAGCTGGCTCAACGCCCAGAGCACGGCGAGCGCGAGCAGCCCGGCCGCGCCGCCGGCCAGGGCGGAGGCGCGCCGGGAGGGTCCGGTGTTTGGGTCCGGTTGCTCTGTCATCCCTACTGCGTGCGCCCCGGCGGACGCTCTGGATCAATCCGGTGGCCGAATGGCGGGAATGATCGATCTAACCGCCCGCCGCGTAGAGAGTCGAGTAGGAACAGACGTACTAACAATGCAACTGAGGAGGACGTTTTGAAGTTGAGCAAGCTGTTTGCCGTTGCCCTTGCCGTTGTAGCGATGGCCGTTGTCGCCGTCGGCTGCGGTGGTTCGAGCGACTCCGCGACGCCGGCCGACACCGCCGCGAGCAGCGGGTCTGAGGAAGGCGTCGAGGTTGGTGGCGAGATGATGCTTCCGTCGCTGACGATCGTCGAGAATGCTCAGAACGCTGAGAACCTCAGCACGCTCGTCCAGGCCGTGACCGCGGCCGAGCTCGTCGAGACGCTCAGCGGACCGGGTCCTTTCACGGTCTTCGCGCCGACCAACGACGCGTTCGCCAAGGTTGATCCCGCCGCGCTCGAGGATCTCCTCAAGCCCGAGAACATCGAGGACCTCCAGGCGCTGCTGACCTACCACGTCGTCCCGGGCGCCCTCACGAGCGCCGATCTCAAGGACGGCGACAAGCTCGAGACCGTCAACGGTGGCGAGATCGAGATTACGGAGAAGGGCGGCAAGCTGCTCGTCAACGGCGTCGAGATCGAGACCGCTGATGTGATCGACAGCAACGGCGTGTCGCACGTCATCGGCGAAGTGCTGACGCCGAAGGCGTAGCCCGTCCGGGCGCTCGCGCCCACACGAAGTTGGAACGAGGCCCCGCTCCGGCGGGGTCTCGTCGTTTAAGCGGAGGCTTTCGAGGCCTCCCTAAAGGCTGAGTAACGATTTTCCGGAGACGGTTTACGTACAGGTGTTCGATGGTATACACTTACTGTCGTTAGAACTAATAAGCCCTAACTAAGTCGAAATCCCAGGAGGAAACACCCAGATGGCCGCAACCAAGACTTCCCCGCAGAAGAAGGCAGCCGCTACCCGTAAGGCGAACACGGCGAAGCGTCAGGCGAAGACGGCGCGCAGCAGCGCCAAGGCGAGCGTGACTAGTGCCAAGCGGAGCGCCTCCTCGCGCACCAAGGCCGGATCCCGCCGCCAGGCGACCGCTGCTCGTAGCAGCGCCAAGGCCAGCACCACGAGTGCGCGCAAGAGCGTCAAGTCCGGCGCCGACGCCGCTCAGACCCGCGCCGAGATCGTCGCCGCTCAGGCCGAGCGCGTCGTGCTCGTCCCGGTCGGCGCCGCCCTGATCGTGCGCGACGGTGTCGTCGAGGCCGTCAAACCGTTCAGCTCTCGCACTAGCGCCGAGCGCGAGATCAAGCGGTTCGAGCGTCGTGGCGTCACCGCTCGCAATCAGCTCCAGCGTGAGGTCAAGCGCACCCGGACTCGGGTCGAGCGCGAACTGCGCCAGCGTCGCCGCAAGGTCGAGCAGGCCACCACGCAGGTCCGGAATGATGTCGGCGCGGTTCAGACGAGCGCGCAGAAGCTCGTCAGGGACGTCGGCGACCAGGTCTCGAGCCTCGCTTAGGCATCGATTTCCCCGCTGCTGCGCCGGAGAGCGCGGGCCGCGGCAAGTCTGCCGGCCAAGTATTAGCCGGTAGGAGCAGTACTCTCTCCTCCTCGACCAACGGGACCCTCGGGTCCCGTTGGTCTTTAAGCGGCAGGCGGGACCCCCTGCCAGAATGGCCGCAATGGCTATCACCACCGAACAGGTCACCGACGCGCTCCGCGTCGTCATCGACCCGGAACTCCACAAGGACATCGTCGAGCTCGGCATGGTCCGCTCGATCGATTTCTTCGACGAAGGCGTGCGCGTCGACGTAGTCGTGTCTCTGACGACGGCCGGCTGCCCGATCCGCTCCCACTTCGAGGACTCCGTCGCCAAGGCGGTCGGCGCGCTCGACGGCGTGCGGCAGGTCAACGTCGGCTTCGACGTTCTCTCCCCGGAGGAGAAGCAGGGCCTCCAGGAGCGGCTCGGGCGCAAGGGCGGGCTACCCGAAGGGTCGCTCGCGCGAGTCAAGAACGTGATCTGCGTCGGTTCCGGTAAGGGCGGGGTCGGCAAGTCGACCTTGACGGCGAACCTGACCGCCGCGCTGCACGCGGAGGGCAAGCGCGCTGCCGCAATGGACGCCGACGTCTGGGGCTACTCGATCCCGCGCATGCTCGGTATCCATGGCAAGCCGTCGGTGTCGGCGGATCGCAAGATCCTTCCGTTGATCGCCCAGGGCGGGATCCCGGTCATCTCGATCGAGTTCTTCCTTGCCGAAGAGGATCGCGCGATCGTCTGGCGCGGCCCGATGCTCCACAAGGCGATCCGCCAGTTCCTCGAGGACGTCGACTGGGGTGAGCTCGACTACCTGCTGATCGACCTGCCCCCCGGAACCGGGGATGTGTCGATGACGCTCGCCCAGCTCCTGCCGCAGGCTCAGTTCCTGCTCGTGACGACCCCCCAGCCGGCGGCCCAGAAGGTCGCCCGGCGCTCGGCGGAGATGGCCCGCCAGTTCAACCTCGGCGTGCTAGGGGTGATCGAGAACATGTCCGGCTACACGACGCCGAGCGGCGAGCGCGTGACGATCTTCGGCGAGGGCGGGGGCGAGCAGCTGGCGGAGGAACTCGATGTCCCGCTGCTCGGCAAGATCCCGCTCGAGGAAGACCTCCGGATCGGCGCCGACACCGGCCGCCCGCTGGTGCTCGAGAACCCGGACTCGCCCGCCGCCCAGGCAATCTTCCACGCCGCCCGCGGCGTGATCGCCGCAACGCCCGAGGGCTACGCCCTCGCGCCGGTCGAGGAAGAGCTCGTCCCGGCCGTAACGGGAACCGCCCTCCCGATGGCCAGCTAGTTAGCTCTTGAAGTAATCCGCGTTGAGGACCGTGAACTTCTGCCATTCCTCCGGCAGCTGATCCTCGGCAAAACACGCGTCGACCGGGCAAGCTTCGACGCAGGCGTCGCAGTCGATGCACTCGTCTGGATCGATGTAGAGCATCTCGACCTTGTCGTAGTCGGGCTCGTCGGGCGTCGGGTGGATGCAATCAACCGGACAGACCTCCACACAGGAGTTGTCCTTGGTTCCGATGCACGGCTCGGCGATCACGTAGGCCATCTGCTGCTGAGGCTCCTTGGTCGGTGTCGGTCGTCGGCTCTTGGGAATGAGCGAGCGCAGGATGATAGCTGCGCACGGGTACTGTCCGGGTCGCGATGATCCTTCTCACGGGAGCAACCGGCACCGTCGGCCGCGCCCTGCTGCGCCGCCTGACCGCGGCTGGCGAACAGGTGCGCTGCCTGGTGCGCGACCCGCGCAGGCTGGGTGCCGAGCGGGTGCGCGTTCAGATAGCGCTCGGGGACCTCGCGGATCCCGCTTCCTTCAGGCACGCCCTGCGGGGAGTCGATCGAGTCGTCCACCTCGCCGCGTCGATCCGTGATCAGCGCCACGCGCCGATCGAGGAGCTGAACGGCGTCGCGACCCTGCGGCTGCTGCGTGCGGCTGAGAGCGCCGGGGTGGACCGGTTCATCTTCTTCTCGGCGATCGGAGCCAGCCTCCACGCCCCCGCACGCTTCTTCCGCGCCAAGGCGCTGGCCGAGCAGGCAGTGCTCGAATCGTCGCTCGACGTGCTCGTCTTCGCGCCCTCGCTGGTCTACGCGGCCGACGATCCGTTCATGCGCATGCTCACGCGGATGTCACACCTCCCAGTGATCCCGGTGGCGGGATCGGGCCGCGCCGTCTATCAGCCGATTTGGGCCGACGACGTGGCGGCCTGCGTCGAGAGCGCGCTGGGGTCCGACATGGCCACCCCCGCGCGCCAGCGAGTCGAGCTGGCCGGACCTGAACTGCTCTCCTACGCCCAGATCATCCGCGTCGTCGCCGACGCAGCCGGCAGGCCGAGGCCGTTGATCCGCCTGCCGTTGGGGCTCGTCCGCCGCGCGCTCGACTCGCTCGAGTGGGTCGCGCGCGACAGCGCGTTCGCGACCGCCGAGGAGGCGAGCCTGATGGCGATCCCGATGGTCAGCGGTAAGGGCACCGCGGGCGCCGAGTCGCTCGGTGTCGAACCGCTGCCGATCGAGCGGGTTCTCGGCCAGCAGGCCGCCTGACCGACTTTCACATGCTCTTCATACCAGGCCGTCGGCGCGCTCTACGGTCGACGACGCCAGGGGCGAAAGACGAAGGGCCCGGCCGAAGCCGGGCCCTTCGAACAGAAGGAGACGCTCGAGGCGTTCCTACATCATTCCGCCCATGTCGGGCATTCCACCCGGCATTCCGCCGCCGCCGTTGGCCTCGGGCATCTCAGCCACGATCGCCTCGGTGGTGAGGATGTTCTTGGCGATCGAGGCCGCGTTCTGCAGCGCCGAGCGCGTGACCATCGCGGGATCGATAATCCCGCTCGCGACGAGATCGACGATCTCCCCCGAGTCGGCGTTCAGCCCGTGGCCCTTCTTCGCCTTGCGAACGTCGTTGACGACGACCGAGCCTTCCATGCCGGCGTTATGAGCGAGCTGGCGAACCGGCTCCTCGAGCGCCCGCAGAATGATCTTCGCCCCGGTGGCCTCGTCGCCGTCGAGATCGTCGATCTTGACCGAGGAAACGGCCTGCAGCAGCGCGACGCCGCCGCCGGGCACGATGCCTTCCTCGAGCGCCGCGCGAGTTGCCTGGAGGGCGTCCTCGACACGGTGCTTCTTCTCCTTCATCTCGGTCTCGGTAGCCGCGCCGACCTTGACCACCGCAACGCCACCGGCCAGCTTGGCCAGCCGCTCCTGCAGCTTCTCGCGGTCGAAGTCGGAGTCGGTGTTCTCGACCTCCGACTTGATCTGGGAGATACGACCCTTGATCGCGCTGGAGTCACCGGCACCGTCGATGATCGTCGTGTTGTCCTTGCTGACGACGACGCGACGCGCCTTGCCGAGCTGGGTCATCTGGGTGTTCTCCAGCTTGAGGCCCATCTCTTCGGTGATCACCTCGGCACCGGTCAGAATCGCGATGTCCTCGAGCATCCGCTTACGGCGGTCGCCGAAGCCCGGAGCCTTGACCGCAACGCCGGTGAACGTGCCGCGGAGCTTGTTGACGATCAGCGTCGCCAGAGCCTCGCCCTCGACGTCCTCGGCGATGATCAGGATCGGCTTGCCGGCCTGGATGACCTGCTCGAGCACCGGGAGTACGTCCCGGACCGCGCCGATCTTCTGGTTGGCAATCAGGATTGCGGGCTCCTCGAGCACCGCTTCCATCCGGTCCTGGTCGGTGACCATGTAAGGCGAGATGTAGCCCTTGTCGAACTGCATGCCCTCGGTGAACTCGAGGTCCATGCCGAACGTCTGGCCCTCTTCGACGTTCACGACGCCGTCCTTGCCGACCTTGTCGATCGCGTCGGCGATGATGTCGCCGATCTCGTCGTCACCGGCTGAGATCGCCGCGACGCGCGCGATCTGGTTCTTGCCCGAGACAACCGAGGACTGCTTGGCGACGTTCTCGACGACCTGGTCGACGGCCGCCTCGATGCCGCGACGCAGCGCGATCGGGTTGGCGCCGGCGGCGACGTTGCGAAGGCCCTGGCGGACGATCGCCTGGGCGAGCACGGTCGCCGTCGTGGTGCCGTCACCCGCGACGTCGTTGGTCGCCGTGGCGACCTCGCGCACGAGCTGGGCTCCCTGGTTCTCGAAGACGTCCTCGACCTCGATCTCACGAGCGATGGTCACACCGTCGTTGGTGATCGTCGGGGCGCCGAACTTCTTGTCCAGGACGACGTAGCGACCCTTGGGACCGAGCGTCACCTTGACCGCATTGGCCACGGCGTCGACTCCGGCCTCCAGGGCGGCGCGCGCCTCCTGGCCGTACTTCAGCTCTTTGTGAGCCATGTTTCTAGTTCCTCCGTCTCAGTCTGGGTGTGAGGGTCAGCTGACCTTGGCCAGCACGTCGGACTCGCGCAGGACGAGCAGCTCATCGCCGTCGACCGTGATCTCGGTGCCGCCGTACTTCGAGTACAGGATCTCGTCGCCTTCGGCGACGTCGAGGGGCGTGCGCTTGCCGGTGTCCTCGTTCACGCGGCCGTCGCCTGCGGCGACGACCTTGCCGCGCTGCGGCTTCTCCTTTGCGGTGTCGGGAAGAACGATCCCACTGGCGGTGGTCATGTCCTCCTCGACAGCCTGGACGATCAAGCGATCGCCTAGGGGCTTCAGCTTCATCCGTTCAAACCTCCCGGTTTGGCTGTCGTTTGCGTTTGCGTTTGGCACTCTAGCAATGAGAGTGCCAGGGAGAAGTAAAAGCTGTTGGGGCTACGCAACCAATTCGTAATCGGATACGAATACAACTCTCAGTAGCAAGTCGGTAACACGAGCGGGGCCTCGGTCCCGGAGGGGAAGTGCAAATGAGGGGATTCAAGCGTTCAATGCTGGTCGCGCTGGTCGCGGCTGGGCTGACGGCCGTTCCCGCTGTGGCGGACCACAACCACAAGGGTGATGGCGGCAAGAGCGGCGCCAGCAAGATCAAGGGCAAGGGCAACAGCCCGAAGCACCGCGGCGACGTCAAGCGCAGCAGCCGCCCGAGCGTTCGCAACGGTCACCGCAGTCACGGGACCAACGGCTCGCGTCGTAACGGCCGCGCGACCAGCTCGCGCCGCAGCAACTAGTTCCGTTCCGCACCGCCCGGTGGCCGCGAGGCGGCCGGGCGGCCGCGGGTCTGCCCGTCGAAACGACGCGCTCGACCTACCCCGCGCGGGACGACCCCGGTGAAGTCAGTTCTGGGTCGGAGCCGCGGGGCGGAGCCGCTCGCTGATCTCCGACGGACGGTCGGAGATCTGGGAGAAGCGGACGATCGTGACGAGGTCGGTCTCGGCCACGCTGCGGCCGTAGATCTGCTCGAGGAAGTGAACTGTCTCCTCGGCGCGCCGGAACTCGGGGTTGTCGTGCTCGATGTCGCGCGGCGAGAGGTTCTTGACCGCCTTGACCTCGACCTCGTCGATGACGGCCTCGAAGATCTTCTCGCGTGGAGAGTGCTGGAACCCCACCGTGACCATCACGACCTCGCCCTTGCGGTACTTCTTGCTCTTGTCGCCGAGGCGGATCGTCGCGGTCTTGCGCCCGCGCCGGAGCTGGTCGATGAAAACGGGCGAATAAAAGTTGAGCACGAACACTGAGCCGCCAGCTTATAGATCGAAATCGGCCTCAGCGACTCGCGTCAGCGCCGTCGTGGCGATCCTGCGCTCGCCTTCGTAGGTGAGCTTGGCGACCGTGTCCTCGAGCCTGATCCAGAAAGCCTCGGTCACCTCGTCGTCGTGATCCGCGACATCGCCGGACAAGAACCGCATCAGGTAGAAGGCGACCGTCTTGGGGCGCGGAATCCCCCCACGCTGGTAGACGTACTTCACCTCGCCGAGCGGCTCGATCGTCTCGGCGACCAGCCCGGACTCCTCGCGCACCTCCCGCAAGGCGGCCTCTTCAGCGGTTTCGCCCGGATCGGGATGGCCCTTCGGAATTGCCGTCGCGCCGCGCTTGGTCCGGATCAGAGCGGCTTCAACGATCCCATCGCGGCGACGGAGCACCAGGCCGCCGGCGGAGAACTCGCGCGTCACGCTTCGCTGCGCGATCGGTCAGTAGACGTAGCCTTGGAGCGCTTCCGGGTCAAGGACGAGGATTTTACCCCGGCCGAGCTCTACGACCCCGGCGCGCTCGAGCGTCGCGAGAAAGCGGCTCGCGCTTTCACGGGATGTCCCGGCCAGCTGAGCGATATCGGCCTGCGTCATCTGGACGCGTACGTGGGTCTCCGCCGCGCCCTCTGCCTGGCGCGCCGCGACCTGCGAGGTCAATACCCCCGCGACGCGACTGGCGACCCCCTGGAAGGACTGGCTGGCGATTCTGCGGTTCGCCGTCCTGACGCGGTCGGCGAGCGAGGAGAGCATCTTGATCGCGATGTCGGGATGGGCGATCAGCAACCGCCGTACGTCGGGTCCGAGCAGCGCGATCGCGTTCGTCTCCTCGATGGCCTCGATCGTTGCCGAGCGGCTCTCGCCACTGAACATCGCGAGCTCGCCGAACATGTCGCCGGCACGGAGCTCGCTGAGGGCGATCGTCCGGCCGTCGGGGTGGCTGTGGGTGGCCTTCAGCGAGCCGCTGAGCACGATGAAGCAGCTGTCGCCCATGTCGCCCTCGTGGAAGACGACCTCGCCGGGTTCGTAGCTCCGCGGTACCGCGACATCGGCGAGCCGTCCCAGCTCGTCGGTCGAGAGCTCTGAGAAGCTCGATAGCCGCCCGAGCAGCGCAACCGTGGTCTCCATCTCCACCGACACGTCCGAGATCATAAGAGCAGCCGAGACCGCTTGGGCGGGCCCGGCTGCTACCCGGGAGGGCTTTCGGTGCCTAATCGAGGGCCGATTCGCGGCGGCGGCGGCGCAGCCGCCGGCCGGCGGCGTACGCGACGCCACCGACCAGCGCTAGCGGAATCAAGACCGCGAGCGCGCGGATCAGCAGTCCGAGTGCGCCGGTCAGGATCTCGATCGCGTCGTCGAAGGCCTCGGCAGTCGCCGAGCCGGTCTCACCGCTGCCCTTCTCGAGCGTCACGGAGATCCCCGCGAAGGCGGTCTGACGCTCGAGCTGACGTTGCTGGGCGCGGATCGAGTCGACATCGCGGTTGGCGCGTCGCAGCTGGCTCCGGATCGTGGCGGCCTCGGTGTCGGTGGCGGCGTTCTCGAGCCGTCGCAGCAGCCCGCGTCGCTCGGCCAGGGCGGCCTTGAGCTGATCCTCGACCGACTCGAACGAGGAGGTGACGTCGAGCTCGTCCTGGGTCAGCGCGCGGACCTCGCCGAGATCGGAGAGCTCAGCGATCGTCGCGTCGAGCTCTCCGACCGGGACGCGGAGGTCGAAGTAGCCGCCGCGGCCCGCGGCCTCGCCGGTCGTCAGGGTCGAGCTGAGCACGAAGCCGTCGTGGCGACGGGCGGTGTCGGCGATCGAGCGCCCGACTGTGGTCAGCTCGTCGGCCGGCGCGCCGATCGTCATCGAGGCGGAGCGCTGAACCTTGCGTTCGCGCGCGCCGAGAGACTCCCCGCCGCCGGGGTTAGGGGGGACGACCGCGAGGTCGCGAGGGGCAGCCCCACCCTCGCCGAGGGCCTTCAAGCGCCCAGGTTCGGGTGCTGCTGTCGCAGCGCTGCTATCTGATGCCTGGAAATCGCTCAAAGCCTCTTGGGCTTGGTCGTCTCCGCCAAGAATCGGCTCGGCCTCGGTCAGCTTGGACTCGCGCGAGGTCGTGTCGACGACATCGCCTTCGAGCGACTGGCTTATCGTTGCCGTGCCGACCGCGAAGGCGAGTACCGTCGCCGCGAGGCCGCCGGCGAGCCGAGGAGTGATCCGCCGTGGAATGAGCTCGTCGAAGCCGGCGACCAGCTTCGGGACGAAGCCACCCGCGGCCTTCTCCGGCCGCGGGAAACCCTCGCTCACCATCGTGTCCATCCGGGTCGCGAACTCCGGGCTCGGGGCCTCGCTCTCGGCGCGCAGCGCGAGGGCCAGCTCCTGGAGCTCGCGCTCCTCCGGATTGCTCGCCGTCACACGACCTGAGTCGAGCGCGGTGTCGATCGTCATCTCGATCTGCTCAGACGTTTTCATGACAGGCCTTCCTCAGTCGTTCGATGGTTCGGTGGAGCTTGGTGCCGACGTTCGACTCCGAGATCGAGAGCACGTCGGCGATCTCGCGGTTCGAAAGGCCGCCGGCGAACTTGAGGGCGACCATGTCGCGATCGCGCGGGTCGAGGGTCGCGAGCGCGGCGCGGACGGTCTCCCTCCGCAGCGCGAGGTCGGCCTGATCCTCGGCGGGCACGACGCCCAGGTCCTCGGGGTCGAACTCGAGGCTGGCGCGGCGCTTGTCGCGTCGCAGCTCGTCGAGCGCGGCGTTGCGGGCGATCCCGAACAGCCAGCCCTCGGCACTGCCGCGCGCCGGTCGGTAGGAGAAGCGCTTGCGATAGGCGCGCTCGTACGCCTGCGCGGTGACGTCCTCGGCGGCGACGCGATCGCGCAGCATCGAGGCGACGTAAGCGTAGACCCGCGGAAACGTGTCGCGGTAGAGCTGCTCGAAGCTCGCCAACGAATCGGCTGCTCCTGATCGGGGGGCGGATGGCAGCACATCCGCGACTGCGAGGGCTTGGTTCATGCCCTTACTACGACGCTCCCGTCGATCCATCACGCCCCGATTGTCGCGCCTCCGGGTGGATCAGTCGAAGGCCGCAGCGATCCGAACAGCCGCGGGTCGTTGGTGATCACGCCGTCGACCCCTTGGGAATCGAGGAGCGCGATCCGCTCCGGATCGTCGACCGTCCATACATACACCTGACCCTCGGCGCCGTGGACGGCATCGACCAGCTCCGGGCTCGCGAGCAGCCAGTGGACCATCAGCGCTTCGCAGCGCCCCGCGCGCAGAGCCATCGCCGCCTTGCCCGGCAGCCGCCGGCGCATCACGCGCAGTAGCGCATAGGCACCGGGGGCGAGAACGCTGCGCGTGTAGTCGCGGCGCGCGCGTGGCATCGACCAGCCGCGGCGCAGCTCGGGGGCGAGCTTGCCGATCACCGAGAGGCTCTCGGTGTAGGTCGTCGAGATCAGCGAGCGTTCTTCGAGGCCGCGCTCGATCAGGCCCTCGACGACCTCGCGCTCGTAGTCGCGGAGCTTGAGGTCGACGTCGAGGTCAACGCCCGCGTAGGCCGTGGAGCAGAAGATGTCGAGTCCCTCGGCGAGGGTCAGGCAGTCGCGTTCGGCCGCATCCTGCCAGTCGTGGGCGAGGACGAGGCTCCCGTCGCGCAGCCGCAGGACATCGAACTCGATCATGTCGACTCCCGCCTCGAGCGCTCGATCGAAGCTCTCGCGGGTGTTGCCGGGCGCGATCAAGTCGGCGCCCTTGTGGCCGACGCGTCGGAGCGCGGCCAGTCTCTCGGGGCGCGGCGTCACCCCTGACACTCCGGACACCAGTAGGTCGTGCGGTTGTCATCGCCCTGGCCGCGTGCGCGGATCCGGCCGCCTCCGCAGCGTCGGCACGGCAGTCCCGTGCGCTCGTAGACCATCGTGCGGCTCTCCCCCGGGCGGAGGGGACGATCGGGCTCGAAGGTGACGACCCGGCCGCCGGTCTCGGCGGAGCGCTCCATCAGCGGACGCGCTGCGCCCACGATCGCGAGGACCTCCTCGTCGGTGACCGAGCGGACAGCTCGCCACGGATCGATCGCGGCCAAGAAGCACGATTCGGATTTCCAGATGTTGCCGATCCCCGCGAGGTTGCGCTGATCGAGCAGCGCGTCACCGATGCCGCGGGTCGGATCGTCGCCGCGCAGCCGTGCGACGAAGCGCTGCTCGTCGAACTCCGGGGCGAGGATGTCCTGGCCGAGTGCGGCGATCCGCCGGTCGAAGCGGGTGCGCGAGTCGGTCATCAGCTCGAGCACCGGCCCGTCGAACTGGACCACCTCGTGCTCCGGCGTCGTGATCACGAGCCAAGCCCGGTGACGAGCTCGACGCCAGCGCTCGCCGCGGCGGTAGACGCCCCACTTGCCGCCCATTCGCAGATGGGAGTGGAGGGTCAGGTCGCCCTCGAAGCGGACGAACAGGTGCTTGCCGTGGGCATCGACGGAGCGGACCGATCGCCCGGCGAGCCGCTCCGGCCAGCGGTCGAGACGGTGGCGGGGTTGGGCGCTTCGATCGAGATGATCTCGTGACCTTCGAGTGCCGCGCCGACGCGACGGGCCGCGTGGTGGATCGTGTCTCCCTCGGGCATGCGGCGACCAATCGTACGGAGGTGAGGCGCGCGGGCTTGCGTGTAGCTTGAGGCCGTGACCGCGGCGATCGAGATCAGCGGGCTGCGCAAGAGCTACGGCGATCATGAGGCGGTTCGGGGGATCGACCTGGCCGTCGCACACGGCGAGGTGTTCGCCTTCCTCGGACCGAACGGGGCCGGGAAGACGACGACCGTCGAGATCCTCGAGGGCTACCGCGAGCGCAGCGGCGGATCGGTCACGGTGCTCGGCGTCGATCCCACAAAGGGCGATCGGGAATGGCGCTCGCGGATCGGTGTGGTGCTTCAGGAGTCCGAGCCTGACCCGTTCCTGACGGTCTCGGAGACGATGCGGCTGTTCGCGGGCTACTACCCGGCCCCGCGTACCGTGCAGGAGACGATCGACCACGTCGGCCTCGCCCCGCAGGCGGGCCAGCGCGTCCGCAGCCTCTCGGGCGGCCAGCGCCGGCGGCTCGACGTCGGTCTCGCGCTGATCGGAGACCCGGATCTGATCTTCCTCGACGAGCCGACAACGGGGTTCGATCCATCGGCGCGGCGCAACGCCTGGGCTCTGATCTCCGGATTGCGCGATCTGGGAAAGACGGTCTTCCTGACCACCCACTACATGGACGAGGCACAGGCTGTGGCCGACCGCGTCGCGATCATCAGCGCGGGTGAGATCCTCGCCGAGGGCCCGCCGGGCGAGCTCGGCGGGCGGGCCGAGGCGCCGAGCACTATCCGCTTCGAGCTGCCGCCCGGCGTCGCCGATGTCGAGCTCCCGGCCGTGGGCGCCGCGCGGTCGAGGGCCGGACGGGCGCTACTGGTTCAGTCGATCGATCCGATCCGCGACCTGAACACGCTCACCGGTTGGGCGCTCGAGCGCGGCCACGACCTCAGAGGCCTGACCGTGGAGCGGCCGAGCCTCGAGGACGTCTACCTGGAGCTGACCGGCGAATGAGCGGCGTCGGGATCATGTTCCACCAGATGCGTTTCGACGTGCGGGCGCAGCTACGCAACCCCCCGGTCGTCTTTTTCGGCCTCGCCCTGCCGGTCCTCTTCCTGCTGATCTTCGGGACGATCTTCGGGCAGGCGGCCGCCAGCGCCGCGACCTTCATCCCCGGGATTACCGCGCTGGGGATCGTCTCGACGACGTTCGTCAACCTCGCGATCGGCCTGACGATCCAGCGCGAGAGCGGTCTGCTCAAGCGGCTGCGTGCGACCCCGTTGCCGCTCGGCGCCTTCATGTTCGGGCGGGTCGGGGTCCAGGTCGGCTTCGCATTCTTGATCACAGCCGTGCTCGTGCTCGTCGGGGTGCTCGCCTTTGGCGCTTCGTTCCCGGCGGCGGCGATCGGCCCGACCGTGATCGTCGTCTCGGTCGGGGCCGCATCGTTCGCCTGCCTCGGGATCGCGCTCTCCGCGGTGATCCCCAATGGTGACGCCGCCCCGGCGATCGCCAACCTGGTCGCGCTCCCGCTCTACTTCATCTCCGGCGTCTTCTTCCCCGTCTCATCCGCACCCGCGTGGCTGACTGCGATCGCCGACGTGTTCCCCGTCAAGCACCTCGCCCAAGCCCTGGTCGCCGGATTCGACGGGGCCGGCGTCGCCTGGGGCGAACTCGGGTTGGTCGCGATCTGGGGGGTCGCCGCGGTCCTCTTCGCGCTGCGCTTCTTTCGCTGGAGCCCAGGGCGCGACTAAATCAGGCGCTCAAGGTCAGCTTGCGCGGACCTTGACGGAAGCCGAGCTCGACGAGCAGCGCTTCGGCCTGTGATCCGACGATCGGTTCGCCGTCGAAGCGCTCGAGCGCCAGCCGCTTGACCTTGCCGGCACGGACGGCATCGGCGAGCGCCCCGAGTGCGCCGGCGAGTGGCGCCGCGAGCTCGCCGTCGGCGAGCGGCTCGATCAGCGGGACGAGTCCTTTCCCGCCGCGTTCGACGTAGAGCACCGGATCGGCGTCGAGGGTGACCACGTAGGCGCCCGCGACGCGCGCCGGTCGACGGAGAGTCTGCCCTTCGACCGCTTCGCGTTTGGGCCAGGGCAGCGAGGCTCCGTAAGGGTTAGCCGGGTCGGTTGCCGCCAGCACGAGCGGACCGGCGGGCTCGTCGCTGCGCAGGCCGCGCAGCCGCTCGATCGCCGCGCCGAGCGCGAACTGAGCGCCGCCGAGCCCCTCGACGAAGTAGCCGCGGCGTGCCGTCCCGAGCGTCTCGAGGTTTGTCAGCTCGCCGTAGAGCGAGGAGAAGCCACCGGGGATTCCCTCGGCGAGCACGGTCTCGCGCGTGACGATCCCGTAGCGCT
>JACCVG010000207.1 GCA_013698335.1 Thermoleophilaceae bacterium | reverse complement strand
GACGTCGAGAAGACGATGATCGAGATCCAGCGCTCGACGCTCGTTCAGGAGACGCGCAGCGAGTTCCAGGTAGCGATGCGCGACAGGTTCATCGACTCGATCGAAAAGCTCTCGGGCCGCCGCGTGCTGGCGTTCATCTCCAACAATCACGTCGGTCCCGACATGGAGATCGAATTGTTTATGCTCGGGGCCGAGATCGAGCGATAGCGAGGCGGTCGCCCGCGCCGGATACCTCGAGCACGTGCGCGACGGGCTCACTGATGGAGGGCGCCTTCGATCGTCGCGGACGAAACGGAGAAGTCAGCTGATGCTGCCCACCTGGACCTCATCGTGAATGCCCTCTAGCGGCGATTCCAGCACGCCTCGGAGCTTTTCCAAACCGAGCCGCAAGCGGCCTTTGACGGTGCCAATCGGGATGCCAAGCCGGTTCGCGATCTCGGTGCAGCTCAGCTGGCCGTAGTAGGCCAACACGATCGCCTCCCGCTGAGGGACCGGGAGCGAGTTCAAGAGCGCTCGCAGCTCGTCCTCGGAGTAGACCCGATCGACGGCGGTGCCCGCCACGTCATCGAAGCCGGAGCGATTCTCGAGCCACTGCTCGCCCGCCCGCCGCAGATCGTGCCGGGACTCTCGACGGACCAGATCCAGCGCGCGATTGCGCACCGCCGTCAACAGCCACGCGCGTACCTCCCCTCGCTCCGAGTCGTAAGCGGCCCGGCCACGCCAGACCGCGAGGAAGGCATCTTGAACTGCATCCTCGCTCTTGGTGTGATCGCGGCAGATCGACCTTGCGACGCGATACGCGCGCACCGAATGGCGGTCGAACAGCTGGCCGAGTGCAGCCGGTTCCCCCGCCTGAGCTGCGGTTATGAGGTCGATGTCAGTAGCAGCGGCCTGCGGCACCTCGATCGTGGGCCTCCGAGTCGTCGTTCGGACATGAACCTCGAAGTCAGCTCAGGATGCCGATCCGCCGATCAGCCGCACGAGACGCCCTCCATGTTGCCCTATTCCCCTTCGGCCGGACCCGCAAACCCGGCCGAGCCGATCTCGAGAGCTATGCGTACAAGGCGTCGATCTCCGCCTCGTACTTGGCGGCAATCGGCTTGCGCTTGAGCTTCATCGTCGGGGTCAGCTCGTCGCCGCCCGGCTCCCAGTCCTCGGGCAGGATCTTGAACCGCTTGATCTGCTCCACCCGGCTGAGGTGGCCGTTGGCCTCCTCGACGCCGCGCGCGACCTCGGCTTGGACGTCCTCGCGCTCAGAGAGCGCACCCGCCGATGCGTCTTCGAGGCCCTGCTCGCTGGCCAGCTGGGCGCAGGCATCGGGATCGAGCACCAGCAACGCCACGTTGTAGGAGCGCCGGTCACCGATGCAGGCGGCCTGGCCGATCAGCCCGCTAGAGGCCTTCAACCGCTGCTCGATGTTGGCTGGCGACATGTTCTTGCCCGCCGCGTTGATGATCAGCTCCTTCTTGCGGTCGACGATCTTGACGTAGCCGTCAGCGTCAATCTCGGCGATGTCGCCGGTGTGCATCCAGCCCTCGGAGTCGACCGCCTCGGCCGTCTTGTCGGGCTGCTTGCGGTAGCCGCGCATGACGATCGGGCCGCGAACGACCAGCTCGCCGTCCTCGAGCAGCTTCGCCTCGATCCCCGGCAGTGGCTTGCCGACCGTGCCGATGCGGATGTCCTCGGGCGGGTTGACGATCGCGCAGCAGGAGATCTCCGACATCCCCCAGAGCTCGCAGATCGGCAGGCCGAGCGCTGTGAAGTACTCGAGCACCTCGTCCGGGATCGGCGCGGCGCCGGAGATCATCCAGGTGGCATCGTCGAGGCCCAGTTTCGCTCGTACGGCCGTCTTCGTCTCCTCGGGTAGCGCCGAGGGGTCGGCGATCCCCTGGGCCTCGAGCGCGGCCTTGATCTTCTCCCAGATCCGCGGCACCGCACCCCAGACGGTCGGGCGGACCTCGGGCAGCGCGGCGACGACCGCGCGCGGGTCGGCGACCGAGGTGATCGTCGCTCCGAAGGTGATCGACGCGTAGTAGTGGCACATCCAACGATCGGCGATGTGCGCGGAGGGTAGGTAGGAGGTCTGTCGGCCGCCGAGCGTCATCGGCAGGACCTGTGCGCAGGCACGCGATTCAGCCATCAGATTCTCGTGGGTCAGCTCGACACCCTTCGGCGGACCGGTCGTACCGGAGGTGTAGATCAAGGTTGCGACGTCGCCGGGCTTGACTGCCCGCCATGCGGCCTCGAAGTCGAAGTCCGACTCTCCGGGGGCCTCGAGCTCCGCCAGAGAGGTCGTTCCCTCGGCCTCTCCATCGACGAGCACGATGTGCTCGAGCTTCGGCACGTCGGCGGCGCGGACGGTCTCGAGGAACTGCTGCTCGCAGACCAAGACCCTGGCATCAGCATTGTCGAGCAGGTGCTCGATCTGCCCGGGAGAGGAGGTGTTGTAGACCGAGAACGGAGTCGCGCCGAGGTGGAAGCCCGCTGTGTCGACGAGGTGGAACTCGGGACGGTTGGTCATCATCATCGCGACGGTGTCGCCGCGCCCGATGCCCAGCGCGCTGAGGGCGGCGGCGAGCTTTTCGACGCGCGCGGAGTAGTCGGCGAAAGTGATCTCGAGATCACCGCCCGGAGTCCTGAGCGCGACCTGGTCCGGGCTCCCAGCGGCCGTCAGCTGGAAAGCCTCGCAGAGAGTTGCGGCGTCGAGCGCGGGAGGGTGGTCACCGACGAGCGGGGCGACTGCGGATGCTTCCACGACTCAACCTCCAGGATAGTTGGACTGACTGCCGATCCTCCGTGAAACGAGCTTGGCGCGCAAGTCCTAGGGTTGATCGACGCGCCCCAGTAGCTCAGTGGACAGAGCGACCGCCTCCTAAGCGGTAGGCCGCAGGTTCGACTCCTGCCTGGGGCACTCGGATCGGGCCGCTACTCCCTTAACTCGGGAGCCTGCTCCCCGGGCCAGCGGCCGGTCAAACGTTGGAACGCACGTCGACTCTCGTGGTCGAAGAGTCCGCGCACGACGCTGAAGATCGCCCCCTGGAGGACAAGCGAGAGAACCAAACGCCCGAGCCCGACGTCGCTGTGCTTGGCCTCCGGCGGTTCCTGTTGATCGATCTTGCCCCAGATCCAATCGAACAACCGGCGCCCCAGAAGCCCGGCGATCAGGCCGCCTACTACGCCGAAGGGCTTGAAAAGGGTCGCCACGGAGCGACTGTACCCTCCGGCCGCGCACAGCTAACGGAGAGCCGCGCGCTGAGCGAACGCGTGCACCATGCTTCAGCGGGTTCGTCGATGGGTATCGGCAGGGCAGATTGATTGAAAGACATTTTGAGGTCCCACGTACGGCCGAGGCCGTCCCCGCGGCGCGTGACATGGTGCGCAAGTTCGTGTCCGAGCACGTCGGGGAATCGACCTGCGACGACGTCACGCTGATCGTCAGTGAACTGGTCACCAACGCTGTCCGACACGGCAGCGGCGAGGCGATCGAGATCGCACTTTCGGTCGACGGCGTGGTCAAGGTCGACGTCCGCGACGAAGGAGGTGACACCGTCCCGGCGATCCGACATCAGACGGATGACGGTCGGCCGGGTGGCTGGGGGCTCGTCCTCGTGGACCGGATCGCTCGGGAGTGGGGCGTCGTCACGGACGGCTGCACCCGGGTCTGGTGCGTCCTGCGCTGAGCGGTCGCGGTCGCACACCGTGTTTCAGCAGCCGCTGCTAGCGGGTATCACCCCCGAAAGCGCAGTTCCCCTAGTGGAGGAGACAGCATGTACATCGGAATCGGCACCCTGATCGTCGTCGTGATCCTCGTAATCCTGCTGACCTGATCTTCAGTCGACCGGCTGGCCGTTCGCCGTCAGCGCGACGTCGATGTTGCCACGCGTCGCGTTCGAGTACGGGCAGACCTCGTGCGCGCCGCCAACGAGTTGCTTGGCCTCGTCCGCATCGGTTACCGAGGGCAGGCTGACGTCCAACTCGACTGCGAGCCGAAAGCCGCCGTCGCCGGTTGGCAGGAGCATCACGCTCGAGTCGATCGCGGCGTCGCTGGCATCGAGCTTCATCCGTCGGGCGACGACGCCGATCGCCCCCTCGAAGCAAGCTGCGTAGCCGACCGCAAACAACTGTTCCGGGTTCGTTCCCTCGCCGCTGCCGCCGAGCTCGGCTGGGAGCCGCAGGTCGACCTCGAGTGCCCCATCAGAGGTCTTACCATGACCGGCATCGCGGGCACCTGTGACGTGGGCCTTGGCTGTGTAAAGAACCTTGCTCATCGAATCTCCTCCTCCGTCCGGCTGATCGGGCCGCCAGTTTGACAACCGTTTCGATCCGACGCTAGCTTGGCCCGATCCGAGACCTGGAGGAGCGATGACGAGCGGCACGAGGATCACGTCCTATGAAGCGGCGCTCGCTGGCCACGAGTGGCGTGTGCCCGAGCGGTACAACATCGCCGCCGATGTCTGCGACAAACACCCGCCCGAGAAGCTCGCGATGGTCCACGAGCACTTCGACGGGACCCGCCGCGAGCTGACCTGGGGTGAGCTCCAGGACATGGCTAATCGGGCCGCCAACATGCTCGCCGAGCTCGGTGTCGAGCCCGGCGACCGCGTCGCCCTCGTGCTCCCGGCGACACCCGAGACGGCGGCCCTGTTCTTCGCGACCTGGAAGCTCGGCGCGATCCTGCTCTCGATGTCGGTCCTCTACGGCGACGACGGCATCAAGCACCGACTGACCGACTCCCAGACCAAGCTGCTCGTGACCGACGCCGAAAACGCGGCCCGCTTCTCCGAGGAATGGGTCGAGCAAATCTTCGTCCTCGAAGGAGACTCTTTCGCGGGTCAGTCGGCCGAGTTCGAGACCGCCCACACCCTGGCCGACGATCCGGCCCAGCTCTACTACACCTCCGGCACGACCGGGATGGCGAAGGGCATCGTCCACGCGCACCGCTACGTGCTCGCCCACGAGGAGTTCGAGTTCTGCCACGAGGTCGAGGAGGGAGAGCTCTTCCACGGCATGGGCGAATGGGCGTGGGCCGCAGGCGTGACGCCGCTGCTCGGCCCGTGGCGGTACGGGGCGGTCCAGGTCGTCTACCAGCGCGACGGCGGCTTCGACCCCCACAAGCAGTTGGAGTTTCTTAGCCGTAACGAGGTCACGAACGTCTTCACGACACCGACCGCGATGCGCTCGATGATGTCGATCGAGGACGCCGGGACCCGCTACCCGCAGCGGTTCCGGCGCGTCTGCTCGGCCGGCGAACCGCTCAACCCGGAGGCGATCCGCTGGTTCCGATCGCAGTACGGCGTCACCGTGCTCGACTTCTACGGCCTGACCGAGTCCTACCCACTGGTCGCCAACTTCCCGTTCATGGAGGTCCGCGAAGGATCGATGGGCAAGCCGATGCCGGGTTGGGACGTACAACTGCTCGACGAGGACGAGCGGCCGGTCGCCCAGGGCGAGCGCGGGGAGATCTGTCTGCGTGCGCGCTCCAACCCCCACTACCCGCTCGGCTACTGGAACAACCCAGAGGCCTCGGAGGAGACCTTCGGCGGTGAGTGGTTCCACTCCAAGGACGCCGCGATGCAGGACGACGACGGCTACATCTGGTACGCCGGGCGCGCCGACGACGTGATCATCGCGGCCGGCTACCGGATCGGCCCGTTCGAGGTCGAATCCGCCTGCCTTGAGCATCCCGCCGTTCAGGAGGCCGCCGCCGTCGCCTCGCCCGACGAGCGGCGGGGCAACATCGTCAAGGCGTTCATCATCCTGGCCGAGGGGCACGTGGGCAGCGAGCAACTCGCGACCGAGATCAAGACCTTCGTGCGCGACCGGCTGTCGGCCTACGCCTATCCGCGCGAGATCGAGTTCGTCACCGATCTGCCGAAGACGCTGACGGGGAAGATCCGGCGGATCGAGCTGAGGGAGCGGGAGATCGAACGGGCGAAGGGCTGACGGGGCTGCTCGGAGGGCTGCTCGGGCATTGCTCCGGTCACATCCCCTCGACGGTCCCCCCCGGTCCTACTTCCCGTCCGGGCGGTCGGGATAGATCTCGTCGATTGTGGTGAAGGGGACGTAGGGAGCCGGTTTGATCGCCTTCTCAATTGCTTCCGCTCCCCCGGCTTGGCGGTCGAGTACGGAGACAACCCCGACGATCTCGTGACCCGCGTCGCGTACGGCGGCGATCGCCTCGAGGGTCGAGCCGCCGCTGGTGACCACGTCCTCGACGATCAGGCAGCGCTCGCCCGGTTCGAGCGTCGGCCCTTCGATCCGCCGCTGCAGACCGTGCTGCTTGGCCTCCTTGCGCACGAAGAACGCCTTGCCGTCGAACCCGGCGGCGAGCGCCGCGCAAGCGATCGGATCGGCTCCCATCGTCAACCCGCCGACAGCGCTCGCCCCCAGCCTCGTCGCCTCGGCGGCGACGAGCTCGCCGAGCGCCGCAAAGCCGGCCGGCAGCAGGATCGCACGCTTGGCGTCGACGTAGTAATCGGCCTCGCGCCCGCTGGTCAGCGTCACGCGGCCGATCATCAGCGCATGCTCCCGCAGCTCGGCGATCAATCGCCCGCGCGCGTGATCCTCAGGCGGTCGTGACACGGGCGGAGGGTAGAGGGCTGCGACGTCCCCGGTTGGTCAGCGGCAGGAGGAGGCAGGCAGCGAGCATCGTCACGCCGAGCGCTGCGGCGACGAGTGCATCGGCTCCGACGCCGAAGGCCAGGCCGTTGACCGCGGCGTGCAGGGCAATCGACGAGTAAAGGGTTCCGGTCCGCTCGTAAAGGAGACAGAAGACCATGCCGAGGCCGATCAACAATGGGACCGACTCGGGCCCTGTCGGCAGGTGGATCGCGCCGAAGATCACCGCCGTGATCGCTGCGGCGGCCCAGATCGGCAGGCTCGTCCTCAGCGAGCCGTAGAAGAACCCGCGGAAGAAGAATTCCTCGACGAACGGTGCGATAACGATCACGAGCACGCCTGCCAGCACCATGCCGAACGTTCCCTTGCGCGCGCCGAGATCGTCGAGCGTCGTCTGCTCGGGGGGCTCGCCGAAGATCGTTTGGTAGGCGACGGTGAACGCGAGGAAGGTCGCGAACGCGAGTGCCGTCCAGCCGATCGTGGGCCGGGCCGGGGCCGCCCGCAACCCGAAGTGCCAGGCCCTCGGCCTGGTCGCGATCCAGGCCAGGCCGATCGCCGTCAGTACGAAGACCGCGTCCTGGATCAAGGTCCCGACGATCGTCAGCGTCGGGTCTTCCTCGTTGAGGTCTGCCCCCGTCGAGAGCAGGACGATGAAGATCGTGATGCCCCCGATCACGATGCCCATGACCAGGGCAGTGAAGAATCCTAGCGGCGCGCACCAGGCTGGCCAACCGGAGAAACGGTCGGGATCCTCAGGCGGCGGCTGCGGCAGATCAGGGAGGTCCACGGTCTCGGGAGACTACGGAGGCCGCGGCGCTGCAGAGATCACGCGCGAGCGGCCGTTCGACCTCCGTATCCTTCTTAAGCCTTGACCGCACGCCAGAGACAGCAGCGCCGCCGACGCCACGGCCGTGGTGGAGGCGGCCTCGGGGTCGCCGCGACGATCGCGCTGGTCGGCCTCCTGATCGCCGGCGCGGTCGGTGGCGGCTGGGTGCTCTCGGTCGCGAGCAGTGCGCCGACCTTCGCCGAGCTGGAGCGCAAGAACCCCGGCTCAACCTCGGTGATCTACGCCTCCGACGGCAGCCGGCTCGGCTTCGTCCAGTCCGACGAGCTGCGCCAGCCGATCAAGTTTGAGGAGATGCCGAAAGACGTCCAGAACGCGACGATCGCGATCGAGGACGAGAGCTTTCGCGACCACAGCGGCGTCGATGTCGGGGCGATCGTCCGCGCCGGGATCAGAAACGTGAGCGCCGGGGGGACGGTCGAGGGCGGCTCGACGATCACCCAGCAGCTCGCGCGCACGCTCTACATCGAGGATCCCGAGCGCAACATCGAGCGCAAGATCCGTGAGGCACGGATCGCGCTCGAGATCGAGCAGGAGCGCTCCAAGGACTGGATCCTGCGCGAGTACCTCAACGCCGTCCCCTACGGAACCGTGAACGGACGTACCGCGCTCGGTATCGAGGCCGCTTCGGAGGTCTTCTTCGGCAAGAAGGCCAGCGAGCTCGAACTCTCCGAGGCGGCGCTGCTCGCTGGCCTTCCCCAAGCGCCCTCGCAGTACAACCCTTTCCAGAACCCCCGCGCGGCGATCGCGCGTCGCGGTGACGTCCTGCGCGCGATGGCCAACAACGACTACATCACCGAGGACGAAGCCGACGAGGCTCAGGCGAGCGAGCTCGAAGTCGAGGCCAACGACAAGTTCACGAGCAAGCGCGAGCCCTACTTCTTCGACTACGTCCAGCAGTCGCTGATCGACACCTACGGCGTCCAGACCCTGCGCCGCGGCGGGCTCAAGGTCTACACGACGATCGATCCGGAGATGGAGACCGCCGGCACCGATGCGATCGCCGGGGTGCTCAACCAGCCCGGCGACCCCAGCTCGGCGCTCGTCACGATCGACACCGACAACGGCGCGATCCGGTCGATGGCCTCAAGTGGCAGCTACGACGAGCGCACCTTCAGTCTCGCTGCTCAGGGCCACCGCCAGCCCGGGTCGGCATTCAAGACAATGGTCCTCGCGGCAGCGATTCGCGAGGGAATCGATCCCGACAGCACCTACTACACCTCGCGGAGCCCGATCCAGCTCGACATCGGCGAGGCCGAGCCCTGGGAGGTCGAGACCTACTCCGGGAGCTCGGGCGGCAACATGTCGGTCACCCAGGCGACGCTCAAGTCCGACAACAGCGTCTACGCCCAGCTGATCAAGGACATCGGGCCCGAGAAAGTCAAGGAGACCGCCGAGCTGCTCGGGATTACGACCAAGCTCAACGGCTACTACGCCGAGGGTCTCGGCGGGCTCGAGCTGGGCGTCTCGCCGCTTGAGATCGCCAACGCCTACGCGACACTCGCCAACGGCGGCGTCCGCCACAAGCCGCACGGGATCGAACGGGTCGTCTTCCCCGACGGTGATGCCGAGGAGTTCGGAGACTCGGGCGGTGAGCGGGTGATGACCGACGGGGAGGCCTACGAGGTGACCAAGATCCTCGAACAGAACGTCCTCTCGGGCACCGGCGGCAACGCTGATATCGGCTGCCCCGACGGGACCGCGGGCAAGACCGGCACGACCGACGAGTTCAAGGATGCCTGGTTCGTCGGCTACACGCCCTCGCTCGCGACCTCGGTCTGGATGGGCTACCCCGATGACGACCAGCTGATGACGAGCGTCCACGGTCAACAGGTGGCCGGCGGCACGTTCCCGGCCGAGATCTGGGGCAACTACATGGCCGTGGTTGCTCCTGAGTGCGAGACCTTCCCGACGCCGACCGAGTCCGCCTCGCTGGAGTCCTTCGACGGCGAAAACACGATCGACGAATCCGACGAGACGATCGAGACCGCGACCGAGGCCGACGAGGAGAAGAGGGAGGACGCCGAAGCCGACAGCGGCCCCGATCCCGATCAGACTTTCTACGACGAGAGCCGCGACCGGGACAGTGGCGGTGGACCGCCCGCCAACGGCCCGCAGGACAACGTCGGGCCGGTCGAGGGCAACGACTTCGATGCCCGCGGCTTCTAGCCGGCCGAACGCATCCCGCGTCTCGCCAGGCCCACGACGAGGCCCGTGAAGAGGACCTCAATCACCAACTGGAACAGCCGGAAGGCGACCGCTATCGCGGCGGCGGCGGCGAGTGGGAGCACGAACCGGAGCACCGTGCCGAACTCGAGCACGAGCGGCAGCTGCTCCCGGCCGAGGCGCGCGAGCGCGCGATCGGCGATCGGCCGAAAGGCGCGCGGGTGGAGGGCGGCCAGAGCGACCGGGAGGATGCCGAGCACCGCGAACCGGACCGGCGTACCGGCGAGGAACGGCAAGCCGATCACGACGGTAGCGCCGAGCGTCGCCGCCACGCTG
Source organism: Thermoleophilaceae bacterium (assembly GCA_013698335.1). Lineage (GTDB taxonomy): Bacteria > Actinomycetota > Thermoleophilia > Solirubrobacterales > Thermoleophilaceae > JACCVG01. The sequence goes on along the minus strand of JACCVG010000207.1, from coordinate 1,308 downwards.
ATCCCGATCGCGAGCTCGTAGACGATGCTCGCCACGCAGACACGTCGACCGACGCCGAGCCGCCCGGCGAGAACCACCCTGCCGACGACCATCATCGCGCCCGTCCCGACGTAGCGCGCGAGCATCGACTTGCCCCATACGGCCCGGCCCGCCCGCCCGTCGATCCGGCCGCCAAGGGCGCGCGCGATCGCCCCCCCACGCGGTCGCCTGGAGCACATAGAAGACGAGCATCAGCACGGCCGCAGGGATGAGCCAGACCGGCCTCGGCTGAAATTGGAAGTCGGGCAGGCGATCGACCTGCCCGATCAGGAAGACCAAGATCCCGACCACTACCAGCAAGGTGATGAGGATCCGCGCGCGAGTACCCACCGGTGGAGTCAGACTGTAGAGGTGGCCGAACGAGCGTTGATCGAGTCGATCGAGCGACTGTTGCCGCCGAGCGGCGGCCGCGTTCTGATCGGCCCCGGCGATGACGCCGCGGTGGTGTGGTCCGGGCCGCTCAGCTGCGTCTCGGTCGACTCGGTCGTCGAGGGAGTCCACTTCGAGCTCGGACTGCACTCGCCCGCCGACATCGGCCATCGCGCCCTCGCGACGGCGTTGTCCGACCTCGCCGGGATGGGGGTGGCTGCGAGCGAGGCCTACGTCGCGCTCATTCTGCCACCCTCGCTCGCCGAGCCGGCCGCGCTGGAGCTCGTGGCGGCGATGGTCGAGCTCGCGGGCGAATGCGACACGACGATCGCCGGCGGCGACATCAGCTCGGGACCGGCGCTGTCGATCTCGATCACGGTCGTCGGTCATCTCGACGCCGACGACCGCCCGGTGCTCCGCTCGGGCGCGCGACCGGGCGACCTGGTCGGCGTAACCGGCACCCTCGGCGGTTCAGCCGCCGGTCTGGAGGTACTGCGCGGTGGCGCGTTCGACGAGCTCGCGACCGATTCTAGGACGAGCCTGATCGAGCGCCACCTGCGCCCGCGACCGCTGCTCGCCACAGGTCTCGCGCTGCGACTCGCGGGCGCGAGCGCGATGCTCGACGTGAGCGACGGTCTCGCGGCTGATGCGCGACGGATCGCCGAGTGCAGCGGCGTGGCACTGAGAGTCGACCTCGCGCGCCTACCGCTCGATGCAGGCGTCACCGCGGTCTCCGGCTCGGGCGCGCCCGAGCTCGCCGCAAGCGGTGGCGATGACTACGAGCTGCTGATCTGTGCCACCCCGGCGCGGGCCTCTGACATCGAAGAGGCCGCGCGAACGACCGGCACCTCCGTCACCTGGATCGGAGCGGTCGAGGCTGGTGAGGGCCTTCTCTTGCTC
>JACCVG010000155.1 GCA_013698335.1 Thermoleophilaceae bacterium | reverse complement strand
GTGCTCGCCTGTGACATGCCGCTGATCGACGCCGGCCTGCTCCGGCGGCTCGCCGGCCACCCGGTGGACGGCCCGGTGGCGCTGCGCGACACGCACGGCCGGGTCCACCCCCTGGCGGCGCGCTATGACCAGGCCTCGCTCCCGACCCTGCGCGTGGCCCTCGCCCGCCGAGCCTCGCTGCTCGCAGTCCTGGGCGAGCTCGACGCCACGGTCGTTCCGGTCGAGGAGCTCGCCGAGGTCTCGGCCTTCGACCCGCTGCTCAACGTCAACAGCCCGAGCGATCTCGAACGGGCCGCACTGCTGCTTCAGTGAACTGAGGTCGCGAGCTCGGCTAGCTCGGCCACCGGCCGACCCGTTCGCCCAGCCAGGTAACACGCGATCGGTGCGGCGATCCGCTCGGAAGCGTGCGCTGCGGTCGCCGCGAGCTCGAGCAACTCCGCGCGCGTCGTCGCCGACAGCGGCTCCTCGCCGATCAGCGCCGCGAACCGGTCGATCCATTCCTCAGCGGTCATCGTCCCTCCTCATCCCGTTGATGCGCCAGCTCGATCCGAGCTTGACGAGGCTGTAGGTCAGCCACTCGCCGTCGTACTCGCCTCCGGTCGGGATGCTACGGGCCGTCGCTGCCGGTCCGGTCCCGCGTACGCTTTCGACTACCGAGGCCAGCGCGGGTGCGACCCTGGAGAAGCGTCGGACACAGGCCGCCACGGGGTTCCCGCGCCCGGCGAAGCGCTCGAGATAGCTCTCGGTGAAGGCTTCCGCGCAGACCAGCGGATCAGCAACCGTCTCCACGCGGGTGATCACCGCCTCGATGTCCGCTCGTGCAGCCCGCGGCAGGACACCGGCACAGCCACGCAGGCCGAGCGCCGAGGCGAGCGCCCGGGAGCGGTCGCCCAGCTCCTCGACCTGGGCCCCCAGCTCCCTGGCCGCGTCGTCGCGTTCGTTCTCGAGGGCGATCGCCAGCTCGCGATTCAGGGACAGGGTCTCGCGCCGGACGCGCAAGAACCGCTGCCATTCCCCGCGCTGATCGTCGGGCGGATCGATCGAGTCGAGCTCGACCAACAGGTCAGCCTGGATCGGTACCACCTTCTCGGCGAGCTCGAGCGCCTGCCGGCGATCGGCCGGGAACCCGATCTCGGTGGCTCCAGTCAGCTGCGCTTGCGCTTCGACGCAGAGCCCGTCGGCCTGGATGGCGAAATCGCTCGGCGTGGAGTCGTCGGTGCTGACCCCTGCACCGCCCCCGCCACAGCCGGCGACCAGCGCCGCGACGAGCGCAAGGCAGGCTGCTACAGGGCTGGACAGGGCTCGGCGGATGCGGCCTACGGTACCGGCCGATCGACTGTCCACGGGGTAAGCTGGGACGGGGCAGGGGCGGGAACACGACCGGAGGAGAGCCTATGTCGAGCGGAGAGGCGGTGGCAGGCACCCGGCAGGGTTCGAATGAGTAGCACCCGCCTGGCGCTCGTGGCACTGGTCGCGGCGTGCGCGGCTCCCTCCGCGTTCGCCGAGGCGGCGCCGCTCGACGACGCGACCACCTCGGTCGACCGGTTCTCGCTAGAGACCGAACAACCGGGCAGAAGCGAGATCCAGCTGTTGACGGTCTCGGCTCCGCCTGGCGCGGTCAGTGGCGGTCAGGCGCTGTTCGAGGTCCGCGGGGTGCGGCCTGGTGAACGACTACGGCTGACGCGCAACGGGTCTGCGGTCCGGCGAGACTTCGCACGAGTCGGGTCCGACACACGTCGCGGATCGATCGGTGGGCTACGGCGGGGGGCCAACCAGGTCGTCGCGGAGGTCGAGCGGGGTGGCCGCGAGCTGCGCGCCAGATTGCGCGTCGCCAACCATTCGATCCGCGGCCCGATCATCTCCGGTCCGCAGCAGAAACCGTTCTTTTGTCGCACCGAGGACGCCGGTCTGGGCGCGGCACGGGATACCGATTGCTCGGCGGCCGCGCGAGTCGAGTGGTTCTACCGATCGGCGCTCGACCAAGGCTACGAGCGGCTCGACGACCCGTTCGCCCCCTACCCCGGCGACGTGATGCGGACCACGACGAGCAGCGGCGAGACCGTGCCGTGGGTCGTCCGCGTCGAATCCCGGACGATCAACCGCGGCATCACCCGGATCGCCGTGCTCGACGATCCGGCTGCTCGCGGGCGCGCGGCGCCGCTCGACCCGGCCTGGAACGGCCGCATGACCTACGCGTTCGGCGAGAGCTGCGGGGTCGGCTACCAGCAGGGACGGAACTCGGTGAGCGACGTCCTCGGCGGCCTGCCGATCGGGCCCTCCGGCGACTCGATCTTCGCGACGATCTACGGCCTCGCAGACCGGATCGGAGAGGGCGACGTGGTCGCGATCTCGACGATGACCACCTTCGGCGTCTACTGCAACCCGCTGGTCAGCGCCGAATCGCTGATGATGATCCAGGAACACGTCGCGGAGCAATTCGGCGCCCCGATCGAGCGGGTCATCGGGGTCGGCGGATCCGGCGGCGCCCTTCAGCAGTACAACGCGGTCAACAACTACCCGGGCCTGCTCGATGGGGCGCTACCGGTCGCGAGCTTCACAGACATCCCCTCGACGGCGATGACAGTCGTCGACTGCGGGCTGCTCGGCGACTACTGGCGCAGCACCGCGCTCGATTGGTCCGATGCCCAGAAAGCGGCTGTCGCCGGCCATCGGACCGCGCGCATCTGCCCGGACTGGGAGGACACCTTCCTCTCGCGGCTCGACCCCGCGCGAGGCTGCGACGGGGCGGTACCCGACGAGGTTCGCTATGACCGCCGGCGCAATCCCGACGGGGTCCGCTGCACGCTGCAGGACGCGACCGCGAGCTTCTGGGGCCGCGATCGGGGGACCGGGTTCGCCCGCCGGCCCTACGACAACGTCGGGGTCCAGTACGGACTGCGAGCGCTCCGCTCGGGTGCGATCAGCCCCGAGCAGTTCGTCGACCTCAACCGTCGGATCGGCGGCTTCGACCTCGACGCGCGCAACACCGCCGCGCGGACCCGGATGGAGCCCGCCGTCGCCCGCCGCGCCTACCGCTTCGGGCTCGTAATCGGCCGCGGCTCGCTACCGAGAACCCCGGTGATCGACCTCGCGACCTATCTCGACCTGATTCCGGTCGCCGACATCCACGACATCGTCCGGCCGTTCCAGGTCAGGGCGCGCCTTGCGCAGCGCACCGGGTCGACGGCAAGCCAGTCGATCTGGCGCGGCGTCTCGACGCCGCCCGACGGGCGAATCGCGCTCGACCAGTGGATCGACCAGCTCGAGAACTCGGACGCCGCCGGCCGGCCGGCGGCGGTGCGGACCGTCCGACCCCCGGCCGCGCAGGACAGCTGCGTCCTGGCC
>JACCVG010000121.1 GCA_013698335.1 Thermoleophilaceae bacterium | reverse complement strand
GCCGCTTGAAGACCTCGCGCAGGTCGTTGCCGCGGCCGTCGAGGCCCTTGCCGGCGCCGTTGACGAGCAGCTTTAGGTAGGCGCGTGTGTCGGTGTCGAGCGCGGCGAGGATCTCGTCGGGATCGATATCGGGCGCGGTCCGCTCGACCGGGATCAGGCCGTTCGCGGGCATCAGCTCGGCGTCCTCGGTGCCGGGGTCGAGCTCGACGAACATGTCCTTGAGGCCCGTCCGCGGGCGCAGCAGGGCCGAAGCGTCGTCGTGGATCCCCTCGAAGAACGGCCGCTCGATGTCCATCGTCACGATCGCGAGGCCCTCGTCGAGCGCGACACCCGTGATCTTGCCGACCTGGACGCCCGCGATCCGCACGCTCTGGCCCTGACCCGGAACAACCGCCTGGGCGTCGGTGAACTGGGCCTTGAGCGTGATCTGCTGCTCGTCGACGAAGGGCAATGCGGGCCGCGCGTCCTGCTGGAGAATGATGTAGACGGCGACCACGACGGCAATCAGCGCGAGCGCCACCACGGCGATGAAGTCGGTTGCGTATTTGCGGATCGCGCGGTTCACGGAGTCGCCTCGCCGCCGCCGAGCGGGTCGTCCTGGTCGATCTTGGACTGACCGAACAAGCCATTCAAGCCGTCGAGCGACTTGGCGTCGCCGTCCTCGAGCTCGGAGAGCAACTCCTGAACCGAGGACTGGGCCTTGTCGGCGAGGTCAGGATCGACCGACGGAGAACTCGAGCCGCCCTGCTTGACCTCCGCGATGCCGGCGCGCTCGGCGGGCGTGAGGTTCTCGGCCGCCGACGCGGACGACGCACCGCTGGTTCCGGACGGGCTGGCGGCAGCAGCGTTGAGGTCGGGCGGAACCTGGTCCTCACACGGCACATCCGGCCGGTGGACGGGGAGGTCGAGCTGGCCGTTGGGCTGCAGTGGCGAGTTCGGCTGAACGCCGTTGACCTTGAAGGCGGTCGCGCCGAAGATCGGCTCGCTGTCGTTCTCGGTGAAGTTGATGACGGTCTCGGGGCCGCCGACACCGAGCACCCGGAAGATCGGCGAGTTGGCGTCGTGCTCTCGGCTCTCCCCGGCGAGGCCTTCCAGCGACCGCGACAGGATCTTGTAAGGCTCCTGTCCGGACTGGAGGTCATCTGGACCTGCGTCGGTCCAGTCCGTGTTGCGGGCGAATGGCAGCAGGACACGGTTCTGACAGCGTGACAGCGACCGGCTCTGCTGGAGCAGCTGGACGGTCAGCGGGTTGAGCCTCGCGAGCGCGGGAATCGTCGGCTTGAGCTCGCGGGCGAGGCCGCGCAGCTCGCGCCGCGAGACCAGCATCCGGAGCTGACGGGTGAACGGGAACGCGGCGGGAATCGTGTCCTGCGAGGAGCGTGCGGCTGGGAGGGCGTCGCGTGCGAAGGCGTTTATGCCCGGCAGCGTGGCGTTGAGCGACTGGAGCGCCGGGCGCCCGATCGTCACGACGTCGCGGAGCGCGGGGATGCTGGCCGAGAGGGCCGAGCTCTCGTTGGCGAACGCGGCCGCGGTGCGATTGAAGTTGGTGACCAGACCGCCGAGCGCCTGCGGGTCCTTGGCGAGCGCCCGGAAGGTCTTGGCCTGACCCTGGAGGACGCGATCGAAATCACCCTCCTCGGTACCGAGCAGCGCCTCACTCGCCAGGGCAGTGTCGCGATAGGCGCTCTTCCAGTACTGGATCGACTTGTTGAAGCCGTCCGCCCCTCCACCCTTCAGCGCGATCAGCCCGTACTCCTCGAAGAGCGTGCGCAGATCGTCGCGGGTGTCGCGCTGGAGCGTAGTCAGGATCTCGTCGAACTGTACGGCGATCGCGGTCTGGTTGACGGGGATCGTGCCGTTCTCGTCAAGCGGCTCGGCCGAGGGCGAGCCGGGTGCAAGGTCGATGAAAGAGTTGCCTTCGAGGAAGATTCGCGGGCGGATCTTGAGCTCCGCGTCATCACGGATCGGGAGGCCGACGTCCTCGGTGATCGAGATCGTCGCGCGACCCGCCGCGCCATCGCCGCCGATCAACTCGACCGAATCGACCAGGCCGATCGGGACGCCGGCGGTCCGGACCGGATCGCCGGCCTTGAGGTTCTGCGTCGTCTCGAAAACAGCGTTGAAGCGGAACGGATCGGCGAACGGGTCGATCTGGGTGTAGGCGTAGATGATCCCGACGATCAGGACGACGCCGGCGATGATCCCGGCCCTGAAGGGAGACATCCCCTCGCGCCGGCCGGCGGCCTGTGGCTTGGCGGCCATCTAGGGAGCCCTCCGGATCGAGAACTCGGCGCCGGCATCGACCTTCTTGAGGCTCGGGACGCCGGTGAAGGTCGTCGGCGCCTTGACCGGGAAGTTGTCGTTGGCGATGTTGAGGTGGCCGCCGTCCTCGTCGTTGGTGTAGCGCGCGCCATCGGAGATCGGGCCCTTGGCGTAGCCCCACTGGCCGCCGATGCAGTTGGCCTTGCCGCTGTCGGTCACGTACGGGCCGTTGAAGATCGCGTTGAGCCGCGTCGCCGGGCCGAGCGGGAAAGCGTCCTCGTTGTAGGGGTTGTTGTCCTCGAGCGGAACCGAAGCCGGGCGCGTGTTCTCGGAGCTTGATAGGTGGTTGTCCTGCATGAAGTTGTCGAAGCTGATCTCGATCCGCTCCGAGGTTCCTCCGTTGACCTGCTCGGAGAGGTGCTCGCCGAGCCGGTTGAAGAAGTAGGTGCCGTAGTTGCAGACCGTGTTGACGGGAGCAATGAAGCGGACGGTCGGGGTCAGCACCTCGGTCGTGTAGCGCAGGGCACCGATACCCGCTCCGGTGTTCGGATCCCCGACCAGATCGTCGAGTGCTCGGAAGGTGTCCTCTAGGCGGCCGTTGAGCGCGACGGTCCGCGGCAGCACATCCTCGCCGGTGCGCAGCGCCCTGTTGATCTTCGGCAGGGACCGTGGCAGTTCGCGCACGGCGGGCCGCAGCCGACGCGAGAGCTCGGCGAGATCCGCGAGGAACGGCCGCTGAACGACGAAGCTCCGGGTACCGACCGAGAGCGTCTCGGGCGTCTCCTCGATCGTGCGGCGCAACCCCTCCGGATCGCGGTTGAGCGCCTCGAAGGTGTCGGCGATGTTCGTGAACAGAAGCGCCTGCGTGTCGGCAACCGGCGCGATCTGCTCCGCAACGGCGCCGATCTGGACGAACAACTCGTCGAGCTCGGTGCTCGGGTCGTTGAGCACCTCCATCACGTCGGTGAGGCTGCCGAGGAACTGCGGCAGGTCGCCGACCGCCTCGTTGATCGACTGCCCACGCCCCGCGAGCGCGTCACCGAAGCCCGTCAGGAGCGTGCGCTGATCGTCGCGGTTCTTCTGGTTGAAGGTGTTGAGGAAATCGTCGAACTCGACGATCTTGCCAGCGTTTGCAAGCGGAATCGTGTCACCCGGCGCAAAGCCCTCCTCGGCGCTGCCGGCCGTCACCTCGAGGTACTTCAGTCCGAGCGCCGAGCGCGTCCGCACAATCACCGCGGAGTCGATCGGCAGGTCCGCGAGGCTCTGGTCCAGCGACAGGTCGACTATCGCGATCGACTCGGTCTCCCCGTCCCGCTCGACGGTCGTCGGCCGGATCGCGTCGATCTGCCCGACCCGGAAGCCGCCGAGGCGGACCTCGTTGCCCGTCACCAGGTTGGCGCCCGAAGGCAGCTCGGCCTTGATCTCATAGACCGGGATGAACGGCAGACCCTTGTTGGCGTTGTAGCCGAGGAACACCGCGACCACGATCACGAGCACAGTGACCGCGCCGACGAGGACCGGGCTGGCGACGATCGAGGCTGTGCTGACCTTGCGGTTGTTCATTGACCGAGCAGGAAGTCGAGGAGTTGGCCGGAGCCGCCGGTGTCGGTTTCGGACTGGCCGGGATTCTCGCGGGGAAGGAGATCTTCGGTCAGGTCCTCGACAGGGTTCGGTGCAGCGGGCGAGACGATCTTCGGCTCGGCGAGCCCCGGTCGCGGACCCTTGCCGCGCGCGGCGTCGATCGCGGCATCCGGCAGGCCGTCGAACTCGGCGCTCGATCGGCGGGCACGCTTGTCGCCGCCGGTGGCGCCCGGACTGCCGCCCTCGCGCCGGTTGACGGCGCGACCACCGAAGTCAGAGATGTTGCCGCTATCTGCTCGGCCGAAGTCCTTGCCGTTGATGATCCCGCTGGCGTTCTCGATGCCCGGCTGATAGGGCCCGAGGTAGGTCGAGCATTGCTCGATCTGCTCGCGGGTCGGGGCGACGTTGTATTCCGTGCACTGGTCGACGATCCCGAAGATCCTCAGGAAGTGGCTGACCTCGTCGAAGCCGTTGGTAGACAGCGTCTGCCAGAAGAGATAGTTGCCGAGCGCCTCGAAGCCCGTGAACCCGCGCCCCGTTCCCTTACCCGTCGGGTCAGAACGCGGCGGCGCGGTCGCGGCTGCGCGCGGGTCGCG
>JACCVG010000067.1 GCA_013698335.1 Thermoleophilaceae bacterium | reverse complement strand
CTGTGTCGTGCCTTCGCCGACCGCGATCAGGACCAGCCCGACGACCGCGATGGCGACAGGCAGCATGCGTACCGCTCGCAGCATCGTGTCGGTCACTTCGTCGAAGCGCTGCGGTCGACGAGATCGTCGTGGCCCTCTTCACGCGCACAGTGGGCGCAGCAGAAGACCTCACCGCCAGCCTGATGGCCATGGCCGATCACCGCACAGCCGCAATGGCCGCAACGAGGAGCCACGGCATGGATGGCGCACTCGAACGAGTCAAAGACATGGGTTTGACCGCCGATACGGATCTCCATCGTCCTGTCGTAGTCGTTGCCACACACTTCACATTGCGCCATCGTTGCCTCCTGAGCCATTTACCGGGCAGTGTCGCACTGGAGCGCTACCCGAGCAAACCGGCCGTCAATCCGCCGTTTTAGTTCGGCGCCTCAGCGCCGATCTTTGGCTCCGGCACGACGAGCACGGGACGCTCGGAATGGTGCACAACCCCACTCGAAACGCTCCCCCAACAACGCTGCCCGCAGCCCGGAGTGACCGCGCGCCGAGGACGTCGGCGACGACATCGACCGGAATGTCCTGAGTGATCACCGCCAGGCCACCACGGCGTGCGATCGTCTCGGCCATCCGCCGGCCCGAGACCGCGGTCATGTTCGCAGCGATGATCGGGATCGTCGTCCCGCTGCCATCGCCGCTCGCCAGGTCGACGTCCAGTCGCGAACGAACAGCTGACCGACTCGGAACCAGGAAGACGTCCTCATAGGTCGCCTCGTAAGAGAGATCGCTGCCCTGCAGGAGCCGCGCCATGCCTTTATCGCTACCCACGCGGGCGCGCATCAAGCGCTGGTGTCAACGCCGTTTGGGGCTGACTGGACGGGGTAGCACTCTGATGACCGACCACGAACGCAAGGGAGAGATTCATGGCGCTTGAGGAAACCGGCGACATCACCGGAACCGCCGACAAGGACTACAACATCATCTGGTTCGTCGAGCAATGCCTCAGCAACGCTCTTCGCCTTGAGACCTACATCAAAGACAGCGAGCGCGGCGGGGACCAAGAGCTGACGGACTTCTTCCGCCGGGCCCAGAGCGAGAGCCGCAAGGGAGCCGAGCAGGGCAAAGAGCTGCTGCGCAGCCGCCTAAGCAGCTAGCTCACTGGAGCAGACCGTGATAAGCATGGTTCCTGCGAGAGGAGGATCTGGTGTCGCGATTGGCTGATCTCGTCAGGGGATCTCCCGGACATCCGTCCCACCCTCCCTTGACCGATGTCAGCATCGGTGCCTACACGGTGGGAACGGCGATGCTCGTTCTGGGCGCGATCGGCATCGAGGAGCGGCAGATGGCCTACGGAGGCCTCCTCGCATTGTCCGGCGGCCTGATCGTCGCGGTACTCACCGCGGTCACGGGGCTCATCGATTGGCTGGGAATGGAACGCGGCAGCCAAGCGCGCCGCACGGCCACCTTCCATCTGTTGCTGATGGTCTCTGCCACCGCCCTCTTCGCCGTTGCCTGGCTGCTGCAGCGCCCTGGCTACCTCCAGGGCGAGGTCAGATCCGGAGGCTGGATCGCCGCGGTAGCCGCTGAGGCCTTCCTCGCCGTCGGCGGCTACATCGGCGGCACCATCGTCTTTCACTACGGACACCGCGTTCTGAGCCAGGGCGACACGCCCATGACCGCCGCGCTACGTCCCACCGCACGCCATCAACAGACCAACGAGGGCCTCGAACGAGACCGATCCGGTTAGCACGAGACCCCGCGGATCGTGACCAAAGACTGAGCGCGACCGCATTGCTCATCCTTCGATGTTCAGAAGACTTCATCCCCGGGCGGCGCGCTGCCCGTGCCCCAGGGCGATGATGTATCGACAAGGGAACCCGAGCACGAGCGCCGAGCGCCGCACGACCTCATCGTTCGTGGCGATCCCGACCAGCCGCCCCGTCGGCGCCCAGAGCACAACGACGGGGTCGCTCGCAGCTATGGCTCCGCGTCGTCATCGGTGATCAGCAGCGTTGGGAGCCGGGAGCCACCGTTGAACTCTGGGTTCATGTGGTCCGATCGTCAGCGAGTGAGTTCCTTAGCGGCGAGGGCGGTGACCGTGGCCTCACAGACCACTCCGAGCTCGGATTCGCGGAGACTCGCTTCGCCGGCCCGTCCCGCGGCCGTCGCCTCGCTGAGCCGGCCGGCGACGGCCGACAGTCGGCGGGCGCCGAGGACGGCGGCACTGCCCTTGAGGGCGTGAGCGGTCCGCTGGGCGGCGTCGAGATCCCCCGCGCCGAGCTGGGATCCAAGCTCCAGGACGGCCGCGCGGGCCTGATCGACGAACATCGTGACCAGCCGCCGGCGGAGTTCGTCGTCGCCCTGGCAGGTGTCGTCGAGCTGGGTGGGATCGAGCAGCGGCGACGCACCGCCGACCTCCCCGTCCGAACGGTTGGCGCTTGGACAGTCGGCCTGTTCGGGGGCGGGCGGCCGTGACAGCACCCTGACCAGAATCCGATCGAGGGCGGCCCGGCTGAGGGGCTTGCCCAGGTAGTCGTCCATACCCGCCGCGAGACTCCGCTCGCGGTCGCCCTTCATCGTGTTGGCGGTCATTGCGATAATCGGCGTGTGCCGATCGGATCCCTCCGATCGGCGGATCTCGGCGGTCGCGCCGTAGCCGTCGAGCTCGGGCATCTGGCAGTCCATGAAGATCGCCGCGTAGTCCCCCCGCTTGTGTCGGTCGACGGCTTCGCGGCCGTTCGCAGCGAGGTCCACCCGCAGTCCTCGCTTCTCCAGCAGGCGGATCGCGACCAACTGGTTGACGGGGTTGTCCTCGGCGACCAGTACCGGGCGCGACAGGCTCACGGTCTCGCTCAGACCATCCGGGGGGTTCGCCACGGGCTCGGCGGCGCGCGGGTCGGTGGGCGCCCCGAGCACTCGCGCGATCTCCTCCCGCAGCCGCGCCTCGCGCGCGGGCTTGGTGATGAACCCCTCGATTCCAGCGTTCCGGGCGTGCTCGCGACTGCCGGAGGAGGCGAGCATCAGCAGCCGGGTCCCGGCGAGATCGGGAGCCGCCTTGATCGCCTTGGCGAGCTCGAGGCCGCTCATCCCCGGAATGCGCGAGTCGAGCAGGGCCAGTAGGTACGGCCGGCCGGATCTACTTGCCTCCTCAAGTAGCTCAAGCGCCGCGACCGCCCCCGCAGCCGTGTCGCAAACCAGGCCCCAGGAGGACAGCCGGCGCTCCAGGATCGTTCGGTTGGTCGCGTTGTCGTCAACGATCAGCGTGTGAACGCCCTCGAGTCCGACGGGGGCCGCGACGGGGACCGCGGCCGCGACCGGCTCGAAACGCACCGTGAACCAGAATCTGCTCCCCTCGCCGGGCTCGCTGTCGACGCCGATCTCCCCGTCCATCAGCCCGACGAGCTGCCTGGAGATCGTCAGCCCCAGCCCGGTCCCGCCGTAGCTGCGGGTGGTCGTGCTGTCGGCTTGCGAAAACGAATCGAAGATCCTCTCCACGGTGGATCGGTCGATCCCGATGCCGGTGTCAGAGACCTCGACCCGCAACGTCGGATCCCCCGGCGAGCACTCGACCCGCAGCACGACCTCGCCCTCCGCGGTGAACTTGACGGCGTTGGAAAGCAGGTTGACGAGAACCTGACGCAACCGGGCACCATCCCCGATCACGTGCTCGGGCACCTCGTCACCGATCCAGCACGCCAGCTCCAGGCCCTTCGCGTTCGCCGCCGACGACAGCATCGCGACGGCGTTCTCGACCTGTTCGCGGACATCGAAGGCCTCGTTGGCCAGCTCGAGCTTTCCGGCCTCGATCTTCGAGAAGTCGAGGATGTCCTCGATCACCGCCAGGAGAGCATCGCCCGAGGTCCGCACGGCGTCGGCGTACTCCCGTTGCTCTTCGCTCAACTCGGTGTCGAGCAGCAGGCCGCTCATGCCGATCACTCCGTTGAGCGGAGTCCGGATCTCGTGGCTCATGTTCGCGACGAACTCCGATTTCAGGCGCGAGGACTCGAGTGTCTGTTGGTGGGCGGTGGCCAGCTCGTCCTCGGCCAGCTTGCGGACATTGATGTCCCGGATGAACGCGTTGAAGGTGAAGCCCGCCTAGGTCTCGAGCGGCGAGATCGTGAGCTCGATCGGGAACTCACGACCGTCGCGATGGAGCGCGTCCAGCTCGAGGGTCTTGCCGATCGCCCGCGCCTCGCCCCCGGCGACGAACCGTTTGAGGCCCACGCGGTGCGGCTCGCGGTACCGCTCCGGGAGGATCGTATCCGCGAGCTCGCGGCCGATCGCGTCGGCCAGCGGCCACCCGAATATCAGCTCCGCCTGACGGTTCCAGTCGATGACCAGGCCGGCGGCGTCCATCGCGACGAAGGCGTCGTTAGCCGTCTCCAGAATCTGCCGGGTCTGACGCTCGCTCGTCTCGAGTGCTTGTTCGCCGAAAATCCGGTCGGTGATATCGCGTGCCGACGCGTAGATCGTTTCCTCGGCTTGATCGGCGACCGCGTTCCACTCGAACCAGCGCCAGCCGCCGTCCTTGGTCTGGTAGCGGTTCACGAAGTCGATGACGTCTCCTCCAGTGCCGATGTCGGCGGTCTTCTCGACCGTAGCGGCGACATCGTCCGGGTGCACGAACTCTACGAAGGGACGCGCCCGGAGCTCCTCCTCGCTCCAGCCGAGCACGCGCGTCCACCCCGCGTTCAACTGCGTGAAGTAGCCCTCGAAGCTCGCGGTGCAGAGGAGGTCGCGGCTCAGCTCGAAGTAGCGGTTGCCCCGTCGCAGGTCGCCCTCCATCTGGCGGCGCGCGGTGACATCGGCGCAGGTCCCGAGGTAGCCGGTCACATCGCCGGAGGGGCCATGGACCGATCTAGCGATCCCCTCGACCCAGGCAACCGATCCGTCAGGTCGACGGAATCGGTAGGCGAGATCGAACTCCCGGTCCCCGGCGATGGCGGCCGACCATGCCGTCGCCACCAGATCGCGGTCGTCGGGATGGAGCGCGCCCAGCCATCCGTCGTCCATCGCCTCCTCGGAGCTCAGGCCGGTCAGCATCTGCCAGCGATCGTTGACAAATCGGCAGGCGCCGGCCGCGTCGGTCTCGAAGATCCCCACCGGCGCCTGGGTCGAGAGCATCCGAAACCGCTCCTCTGCCTGTTTCGTCAGCTCCTGCGATCGCAGCCGCTGCGCCTCGATCGCATCCACGCGCCGGGCGGCCACGAGGGCGATGACGATCAGGAGTAGGGTCACG
>JACCVG010000064.1 GCA_013698335.1 Thermoleophilaceae bacterium | reverse complement strand
AGATCACGGCGGGTTGGCTTGCGCTGGCGCCCGGAGTCGGTCACGGACGGCGGCTCGCCTTGCCCCTCGCGACCCCGGCCCTCGCCGCTTCGGTGGTCGTCTATCGTCATGGCGCTCTCGCTGAGCGTACCGACCCGCACCCTGACCATCGGAATCTTCACCTACATCGGGCAGGGCGCCGGGCTGGCCGCGGCCACCGGTGTCCGCCCATTCCTGCCGCCGCTGCTCGCGGGAGGTCTCGCCCGCGCCGATGTCGCGATCGACTTCGAAGACGGCTCGTTCGCGTTCCTCGAGAGCGACTGGTTCCTGGCGGTCGTCTTCGGCCTGACGGTCGTCTGGTACGTGCTCGGCAGAGTCCGGCCCGGAGGTGAACAAGAGCGCCTCCTTCTGCCGCTCGCCGCGATTCTCGGCGCGCTCCTGTTCGCCGGGCTGCTCGAGTCGGGCGGTTACCCGTTCTGGATCGGCGCGGTCGGCGGCGGTGCGGTCGCGGCGCTCGCCGCGCTCATGGCGGGTGGGCTGATCAAAGGTGCCCGTGCGCGGCTCGACCCCGGCGCTGCGGCGCTGCTGACCGTCTGGGCGGATCTCGTCGCACTCGCCCTAGCCGCCGGCTCGGCGCTGCTCTGGCCGCTCGGTTTTGTCGCCCTCGTAGTGCTCGTGGTGCTTGCGGTGCGGATCCGCACCGGCCGCGATCGCAAGTACGAGGGTCTGCGAACCCTCCGCTGACGATGTCTTCCTCGCCGAAGAAGCTCGTCCTCGTCGTGATCGACTCGCTGAAGCCGGAGATGCTCGACCGCGCGATCGCCGAAGGGCGCGCGCCAGCGCTCGCCGCACTCGTGGAGAACGGGACCTACGTGCGGGACTGCGTCTCCAGCTATCCCTCGGTAACACCGGTCGCCTCGGCCTCGATCACGACCGGCAAGGGTCCCGACGAGCACTTCATCCCCTCGATGAACTGGTTCCATCGCGGCGAGGGCCGATATGTCGAGTACGGCTCCTCGTTCGGCGCGACGCGCGCCTTCGGCGTCTTCCGCTCGCTTCAGGACACCGTCTACAACATGAACCTCGCCCACCTCAGCCGAGATATCAAGACCGTCTTCGAGCATCTCGACGACGCCGGGTTGCGGACCGCCTGCACGACTTACCTGATCTACCGCGGCCGCCATCGGCACGAGCCGGAGCGCGACGGCGCTTACGCGCGGCTGGCGCGCGCGGCGCAGTTCCGCCACGCCGTCTGGGGTCCGCGCGAGCTGTTCTACGCCGATATCTTCGAGTCGGTTCGAACCGACTGCCGCTCGACGCTCGGCCTGCCCGGCCAGCGCGATCAGCACACCGGCTGCGTCGGTGCCCACATGGTCGAGCACGACCTGTTCGACTTCCTGCTCTTCTCGCTGCCCGACAACGACACCTACTCGCACCGCCGCGGCCCGTTCGCCCAAGTCACCTCGATTGCCGTCGCCGACCGCGCGCTCGAGCGGTTGATGCACGCCGGTGGGGGACCGCGGCGATTCCTCGAGGACCATGCCGTGATCGTGATGTCGGATCATTCCCAGACCTCGGTCGAGGCACAGCTCGATCTGGTCGAGGTACTGCCCGGCTGGCGCGTCATGGGGCCGGATGACCCGGACCCCGAGGAGGCCGAAATAGCGGTCTCCCCGAGCGCGCGCTCGGGAATGGTCTACCTGCTCGGGGAGCGGGACCGGGAGCGCCGGATCGAGCGGATCGCCGCCACCCTGAGCGAGACGGAGGGAGTCGACCTCGTGGCTCGGCTGGTCGACGGTGAGGCGCTCGTCAGCTCCTCACGCGGCGAGCTCCGCTTCCGCCCCGAGGGTCCCTTGCAGGACCTCCGCCGCGAGCGCTGGACGGTCGAGGGCGACCACGCCGTCCTCGGGACGCGCGTCGAGGACGACACAGTTTCGAGCGACGATTACCCTGACCCCTTCGCCCGGCTCTGGAGCGCGTTGATGAGCCATCACTCCGGTGACCTGCTCGTCTCGGCGACGCCCGGATGGGAGTTCCTGGATTGGGGCGGCTCGGCTCACGTCGGCGGGGGCAGCCACGGCTCGCTGCACGCGGGTGATTCGCTCGGCGTCCTGATCCTCTGCGGAACCGGCCCGGCAGCGCAGGACGCCCCAGCCCAGTGGGCGCTGCGGGACGTTACCCCGACGATTCTCGATCACTTCGGGATCGCGGCGTGAGACCCCACCGGGTCCTCAGCAGGCGACGACGGTCCCACTGGGGGTGTTCTCGCTGAGGGCCGTTCATCGCCGGGTCGGGCGGGGCATGCGTCAGCGCGACAACTGGTTCCAGCTAGTCAAGTTCTGTGCCGTCGGGGCTTCGGGCTACGTCGTCAACCTGTCGATATTCGCGATCTGCGTCGGCCCGCTCCAGATCCACCATCTCGCTGCGGCGCCGATCGCATTCGTCTTCGCACTGACGAACAACTTCTGGTGGAACCGCCACTGGACCTTCGGGGCGGCCGACGGACACGCCGGCTTCCAGGCGGTGCGGTTCTTCACGGTGAGCACGGTGGCCTTCGGGATCAACTTCGTCGTGCTCGCGCTACTGGTGGGTCTCGCAGCCCTGCCCGAGATTCCCGCGCAGGCGCTCGCGATCGCAGCCGCCACGCCGGTCAACTTCATCGGCAACAAGCTGTGGAGCTTCGGGCGGCTTCGCGGTGGCTAGCCGCTTCGGTGGGCTCGCGCTGCTGGCCCTGATCAGCTCGTCGCTGATCGCTGCCCCGGCGCTCGCCGCCGAAGATCTCCAGATCGTCGATGAGCCCGACAAACCGCCGAAGGGGTTCGTCCAGACCAGGGCGGCGGTCGAGCAGACGGCCCGCCGGACCGAAGCGGTCCAGGGGCAGCTTCTCGAACACCCGCGAATGAGCCCGACGACGTACACCACCGAGAACCAGCGCTGGCACGTGAGCTGGTTCAACAAGCGCGACAAGGAGGTCGCCCAGGTCATTGTCGACGACGCGTCCGGCCGGGTCGTCGAGCAATGGACGGGGCCCCAGGTCGCCTGGAAGATGGCGCGCGGCTATCCCGGGGCGTTCGGGCGCTCGATCAACCTGCCCTGGGTCTGGCTGCCGCTCTGCCTGGTGTTCCTCGTGCCGTTCATCGACTTCCGCAACCCGCGCCGGCTGCTCCATCTCGACCTGCTGGTGCTGCTCTCCTTCACGATCTCCCACACCTTCTTCGACGCGGCCAACATCGCCGCTTCGGTCCCGCTCGTCTATCCCGTTCTGCTCTACCTGCTCGCACGGATGCTGTGGGAAGGGTGGCGCCGTCGCGAGCGAGCGACCCGGCTGATCCCGCACCTGCGCCTCTGGGTGGTCGTCGCCGCGACCGCCCTGCTGATCGTCGGACGAATCGTCCTCAACGTCCTCGACGGCAACGTGATCGATGTCGGCTACGCGGGTGTGATCGGCGCCGAGCGGATCGTTGCCGGCGAGGGGATCTACGGAGACGGCTTTCACGAAGAGGTCGGCAACGGCGACACCTACGGCCCACTGACCTATCTGACCTACGTCCCGTTCGAGCGGCTCTTCCCGTGGGGTGGGGAGTGGGACGGGCTGCCGGCGGCTCACGGCGCGGCGATCGCCTTTGACCTGCTCGCCCTCGCCGGCCTGTTCGTACTCGGGACGCGGTTTGCGCGCGGGCCGCCGGGCCGCGAGCTCGGGGTGGCGCTCGCCTTCGCCTGGGCGGCCTACCCGTACAGCTCCTTCTCGCTGATGTCGAACGCCAACGACACGCTCGTCGCGGCGGCGCTGATCTGGACGATGGCCCTGGTCGCCTCGCCCGTGGGACGCGGTGCCATGCTGGGGCTGGCTGCCGCGGCAAAGTTCGCTCCTCTGATCCTCGCGCCGGTCCTGCTGCGCGGCCCCGATGGAGGTCGGCGGCGATTCCTGGGCAGGGCCGCCAGTCCGGTGCTGTTCGTCGCGGCGCTCGCGATCGTCATCGCGCTGCTGTTCGTGCCGTTCGTGCCCGACGGCGGGGTCCGGGAGATCTTCGAGCGGACGATCGTCTATCAGGCCGATCGCAACTCCCCGTTCAGCGTCTGGGGGAGCTACGACATCGCGGACTGGCTCCATCGCGCGGCCCAGGTTGCGGCGGCGGCGCTCGCCGTCGCGCTCGCCGTCTTCCCGCGCAAGCGCGACGCCACCCAGATCGTCGCCCTGTCCGCCGCGGTGCTGCTGGCGCTCCAGCTGACGGTCGACCACTGGTTCTACCTCTACGTCGTCTGGTTCGCGCCGCTGGTGTTCGTCGCGTTGTTCGCCCGCCACCAACTCCGCCCGGCTCCACCATGAGAGATGCCGGTGCCGTCTTGGCGGTTCTCCTGGTTGCGGTCGCCGCGGGCCTCGCGACCTTCCTCGTCGCGCCGTGGTCGAGCAACGACGTGACCGACATCGGTACTCGGGAGTCGCAGGCCCGCGCCCTCACTGGAGGGAGCCTTCCCTACCGCGGCATGGCGTTCGAGTATCCGCCGCTGGCCGCACCTCTGATCGCTGCGCCGACCCTTGCGGGCACCGGCCCCGAGCGCTACGAGATCGGTTTCGGCGTGATGACGATCGTCTTCGGTCTGATCGCCGCCGTGCTCGCCGCCGGGCTGGCATCGCAAACGGCCGGCTCTCCGTTGGTCGCCGCACTCGCGCTCGCCGCGGGTCCCTTGCTGCTCGGTCCGATCACGCGCACTCAGTTCGACATCGCGGCGGTCACCGCGTTGCTCGCGGCGCTGTTGCTAGCCCTCCGGCGCCACCCCGCGGCGGCCGGCGCCGCGCTCGGAATCGGCGTCGCGATCAAGGTCTTCCCCGTCGTCGCGGCTCCCGTCCTGCTGGCGTGGCTGGCGGCGCGCCTCGGCCGTGCCGCCGTTCTGCGCGGGATCCTCGGTCTCGGGGTGACCGTCGCGTTGGTCGTTGGGTTCGCCCTCGCGCTGTCCCCGAGCGGCTTCGAGCAGGCGATCGAATATCAACTGGACCGGCCCGCGCAGATCGAGAGCGCACAGGCGTCGGTGCTGCTCGCCGTCGGGGTGATCGAGGGCCGCCCCCCCGTGCTCGAGCCCAGTCGCGCATCCGTTGCCGTGATAGCGGACGAGTCGGTCGCGGTCGGGATCGGCTTCGCGCTGCTGCTCATTTCGCTCCTCGCCCTGCTCAGCCTTGGTGCGGCCCGTGCCGCGAAGGGCCTGGGCGAGGCCCACGGAGTCGACCGCGCTCTCGTGCTGGCGGCGCTGACAATGGTCGCGGGCTTCGCCCTGCTTGGGCGGGTGATCTCGCCGCAGTACGCGATCTGGGTGCTGCCGCTGCTGGCGATGGCGCTCGCCTGGCGCCAATGGGCGTTGGCGGCGGCGGCGGGCGCCGCGTGTGTGCTCACGTTCGTCGAGTTCCCCTTTCACTACGTCGCGCTGACCGGGGCCGATCCGTTCGCAACGTGGCTCGTCGGCCTGCGCAACCTCGCGCTCGCCGTCGCCGTGGCGCTCGGCCTGCTCGGCGTCGCGGCGCTCAGCCCCAGGGATCGCCGGCCGCGCTGAGCAGCAGCGGTTCGATGCTGGTCGCTTGCCCGCCCTCCGCTTCGATCAGCACCGCGTTGAGGCACGGATTCTCGTCCGAAGTCTCGAAGCGGATCGGCATCTGCGTCGTGAACCGCTCGAGCGCCAGTTCACTCTTGACCCCGATCACCCCGTCGCGTGCGCCGGTCATCCCGACATCGGAGATGAACGCGGTGCCGCGGGGCAGGACGCGCGCGTCGGCGGTCGGCACGTGCGTGTGGGTGCCGATGCAGGCGGTCACCCGACCGTCGAGGTGCCAGCCCATCGCGACCTTCTCGCTGGTCGCCTCCGCATGGAAGTCGACGAGGATGTGGTCGGCCTTCCCGCGCAGCTCGGAGAGCAACGCGTCGACCTCGCTGAACGGCGAGCGCGCGGCGTCGAGGAACACGGTTCCCGAGAGGTTGATCACCGCCAGCCGGAGGCCGTCCTTTTCGACGAGGGTGTGTCCGTGGCCGGGGTTGCCGCGCATGTAGTTGGCGGGCCGCACGATCCGCGGCTCGCGATCGAGGTAGTCGAAGACTGAGCGGTGGTGAAAGCTGTGGTTGCCGAGGGTGATCGCGTCGACGCCGGCTTCGAACAGCTCGACGGCGATCTTCTCGGTGATCCCCAAACCACCCGCGACGTTCTCACCGTTGACGACCACGAAGTCGGGCGCGTGGCGGTCGCGCAACGGCTGCAGCAGCCCGAGCAGCGTCCGCTTGCCGATTCCCCCCACGACATCGCCGACGAAGAGCAGCCTCATCGCCGCGGCATTCTGTCAGCCCACTGATTACGGTGGTCCGCGTGATCGACGAGGGGAGGTCCCGCCCGACGGTGCTCGAGGCCCACGGGCTCGTGAAGTGGTTCGGCCCGCGCGCGGCGCTCGACGGCGTCTCGATCGCGGCCGCCCCCGGCGAGCGCGTCGCGGTCATCGGCCCCAACGGCGCCGGCAAGACGACGCTGCTGTCGATCCTCGCCGGAATCCAGCGGCCTGACGCGGGCAATGTCGAGACCGGGGGACAGCGCGTCGGCTGGGTCCCGCAACAGGCGGCGCTCTACGGGAAGTTGACCGTCGCGGAGAACCTGCGACTGTTCGCTCGGCTCGAGGGGCGCGACGATGTCGAGCAAGTGGTCGAGCGGATGCTCGATCAGGCCGCGCTCGGCGACCGCCGCGACGATCCTGTCGCGGAGCTCTCGGGCGGCAACCGCCAGCGCGTGAACATCGCGATTGGCCTGCTCGCCGAACCCCGTGTGCTGCTGCTCGACGAACCGAGCGCGTCACTGGACCCGCGCCAGCGCGAGCGGCTGTGGGAGTTCATCCTCGCGCTGGCAGAGAGGGGCACCGCTGTCGTCTACGCCACCCACGACCTCAGCGAGGCCGACCGCCACGCCAACCGCGTGCTCGTGCTGGCCGACGCCGAGCTCGTGTTCGCCGGTACTCCGGCGGAGCTCGAGCAGGCGGTCGGTGGCGGCCTGCGCGATTTCGAAACGAGCTTCGTCTCCTTCCTCGGGCAGCTGGGTCACTGAAGTGCGCTGGCTGCTGCTCAAGGACCTGACGATCCTGCGGCGCTCGCCGCTGCTCGTCGGGCTGCTCGTCATCTACCCGATCGCGATCTCTTGCCTGATCGGCTTCGCGCTCTCGCGCGGGCCGGACAAGCCCGCCGTCGCGATCCTCAACGAGGTTCCGGCCTCGAGCAACGAGATCGCGCTCGGCTCGGAGCGGATCGACGTCTCGCAGTACTCGACCGAGCTCTACGACGCCGTCGATCCGGTGCCTGTGGAATCGCGAGCGGAGGCGGAGGAGAAGGTCCGCAGCGGTGCCGTGCTGGCCGCGCTGATCATCCCGGCCGACATCACTTCGAAGCTCCAGACGGGGCTGTCGCCGGCTACCGTCGAGGTGCTCTACAACGCCGAGGACCCGGTCAAGGCCGCGTTCGTCCAGGACACGATCAAGGCTCAGGTCCAGGACGCCAACCTCGCGCTCACCCAGGCGCTGACCGGCGTCGCCCTCGACTATCTCGACCTGATCGTCAGCGGGGGGGAATTCGACCTGATCGGACAGACCTTCGACGTCCTGGGGCTCGAGCGCTCGCAAGAGATCCTCGAAGCGATCAGCCCCCGACTCTCGGCGGCCGACAGTGCCGAGGTCGGCGAGGTGATCGAGTTCGCCGGCGTCGCCGGCGACAACCTCGCGCTGGCCGACAACGCGCTCTCCTCCCTGAGCGCTCCGATCCGGGTCGAGACGACCGTCGTCGAGGGCGGCCGTACGCCGCTGAGCTCGTTCGCCGTGGCGATCGCGATCGCGGTCTCGCTGATGTTCGTGACCCTGCTGCTCGCCTCGGGGACGCTCGCGCTCGAGCGCGAGGAGAACGCCTACGCCCGGCTGACCCGCGGCTTGGTCGCACCGAGCGCCCTGCTGACCGAGAAGGTCGTGCTGGCGGCGGTCTGCTCGCTTGCGGTGACTCTCCTGATGCTGGTCGGCCTCGCGCTGTTCGTCGGGCTCGAGTTCGGCCGCGCCCCGATGTGGATCGCCGCGCTCGCGCTCGCAGCGGCGGCGTTCGCGGCGATGGGCGTCGCGCTCGGTGCGCTCACGCGCGATGTCCGCGCGGCGTCGCTGCTCGCCTTCATGATCGCCCTGCCGATCGCTTTCCTGGCGCTCGTCCCCTCGGGAGCCGTCTCGCCGGGCCTGTTCGGGGCGATCACCGCGGTCAACGCGCTGTTTCCGTTCGGCCCGACGCTCGACGCACTCGACTGGGCGCTGAACGGCGCTCCGCTGGCGCTGCTGACGGTCGCGCACCTGGCCGCGCTGGTGGCCGCCTACTCGGTGGTCGGGCGGGTTGCGCTGCGCCGTTTCGGCTGAAGCGTGCAGGACCACGAGCCGCCGCGATCTACACTGCAAGCATGGCTTTTCCCGCCACGCGCATGCGGCGGCTGCGCGGCTCAGGCCTGCTGCGCGACCTCGTGCGAGAGACTGAGCTGACTGCTGCCCACCTCGTTTACCCGATGTTCGTCGAGCTCGGGACCGACAGTCAGACCCCGATCGCCACGATGCCGGGTGTCGAGCGGTTCTCGATCTCGCGCGCAGTCGAGGAGGCCGGCGACGCCGCAGCAGCTGGAATCCCGGCGATCCTGTTGTTCGGCGTCCCGATCGACAAGGACGAGCAGGGCTCTGGCGCCTATGACCCCGAGGGCGTCGTCCAGCTGTCGGTCCGCGCGATCAAGGAGGCCCATCCTGATCTCGTCGTGATGACCGACGTCTGTCTCTGCGCCTACACCTCGCACGGCCACTGCGGCGTCGTCCGCGCCGATGGCAGGATCGACAACGACCTGTCGCTCGAGCTGCTCGCGCGGACCGCGATCTCGCACGCCGAGGCGGGCGCTGACGCAATCGCTCCGAGCGACATGATGGACGGGCGGGTCGGCGCGTTGCGCGCCCAGCTCGACGCCGAGGGACACGCCGGCACTCCGATCGTCGCCTACTCGGCGAAGTTCGCCTCGGCCTTCTACGGACCGTTCCGCGAGGCGGCCGGGTCCGCACCCGCGTTCGGTGATCGCCGTACCTACCAGCTCGATCCAGCCAACGCCGAGGAGGCGGTGCGCGAGGCGATCCTCGACATGGAGGAGGGCGCCGACATCGTGATGGTCAAGCCGGCGCTCGCCTACCTCGACGTGATCCATCGGGTCAAGCAGGCGACCGGGATGCCGGTGGCGGCCTACAACGTCAGCGGCGAGTACGCCATGATCAAGGCTGCCGCAGCGGCCGGATACATCGATGAGCGCTCGACGGTGCTCGAGACCCTGACTTCGATCCGTCGCGCAGGCGCCGACATCGTGATCACCTACCACGCAAAGGACGCCGCCGAATGGCTTCGTTGAAGCAGCCGCCCGCGCGGGACAAGGTCCGCTCCCGCAAGGACGGCGCGGCGATCCCGCTCGATGAACTCGACAAGCGCCTGCTCAACCTGATGCAGGGCCGCTTCCCGCTCGAGCCGCGCCCCTACGCCCGCGTCGCCGAGCTCGCCGAGACCTCGGAGGACGACGTCATGCAGCGCGTCCAGCGGCTGATCGACGGCCGCATCATCCGCCAGGTCACGCCGATCTTCGACACTCGCGCGCTCGGCTACAGCTCGATGCTCGTCGCCGCGAAAGTCGATGCCGACAACCCACAGCGCGCGGCGCAGGTCGTCAACTCGCACCCCGGCGTCTCTCACAACTACCTGCGCAACCACGACTTCAACCTCTGGTTCACGATCGCCACCGAGCCTGGCTCGCGGCTCGGGCTCGAGGGTACGCTCGACCTGCTTGCCGAGGAGATGGGCGCCGAATCGGTCCGCCAGCTCCCGACGCTCAAGCTGTTCAAGATCCGCATGGACCTCGAGATGGAGGGCGGAACCTCGGCGCTCTCGAAGGCCGGCGTCGCCGAGCCGCCGCGCGAGCTCGACTCGATCGAGCTGACCGACCTCGACTACGCGGTGATCAAGACGCTCCAGGGCGACATGCCGGTGGTCAGAGACCCCTACGCCCCGGCCGCCGAGCAGCTCGGGATTGGCGTGCCCGCTTTGCTCGAGCAGCTCGAGTCGATGCGCGAGCGCGGCGCGCTGCGGCGCGTGGCGGCGATCCTCTTCCATCGCCGCGCGGGCTTCTCGGCCAACGGGATGGGCGTCTGGGACGTGCCCGCCGACCGGATCATGGAGATCGGTCCGCAGATGGCGAGCTACCGCGGGATCTCCCACTGTTACCAGCGGCCGATCTACGAGGACTGGCCCTACTCCGTCTTCACGATGGCCCACGGCCGCTCCAAGGAGGAGTGCGACGAGATCCTCGAGACGATCTCCCGCGAGACGGGCATCGAGGGCCGCGCCACGCTGTACTCGTCGACCGAATACAAGAAGATTCGGTTGCTGTACTTCACCGACGAGCACCGTCGTTGGGAGGCAGAGCACTCGTAGTGTCGGACGCCTCGGGGGAGCTGTACCGGCGAGCGACCACCCTCCTGCCCGGTGGCGTCAATTCTCCGGTCCGCGCGATGCGCGCGATCGGCCGCGACCCGATCTTCATCGAGCGGGGTGAAGGAGCCGAGCTCGTCGACGTCGACGGCAACCGCTACGTCGATTGGGTCTGTTCCTGGGGCCCGCTGATCGCCGGCCACGCCCATCCCGACGTCGTCTCGGCGATCGGTCAGGCGGCCGCGGCCGGTACGAGCTACGGCGCCCCGACGGCGGGCGAGGTCGAGCTCGCGGCCGAGATCGTCGATCGCGTGCCGAGTGTGGAGATGGTGCGGATGACCTCCTCGGGGACCGAGGCGACGATGACCGCCGTGCGGCTCGCCCGCGCCGTCACCGGCCGCGACGTGATTCTCAAGTTCGCCGGCGCCTATCACGGCCACGTCGACGGTCTGCTGGCGGAGGCGGGCTCGGGTCTGGCGACCCAGGGGATCCCCGCGAGCCCGGGGGTGACGGCAGCCGCGGCCGCCGACACGCGCGTAGTCGCGTGGAACGATCGCGCGGCCGTCGAGCAGACGCTCGCGCAGCGGCCGGTCGCTGCGATCCTCGCCGAGCCATATCCGGGCAACATGGGCGTGGTCGGGCCCGAACCGGGGTTCCTCGAATTCCTGAGAGCCGCAGCCGACGATTGCGGTGCGCTGCTCGTTTTCGACGAGGTCATTTCCGGCTTTCGCGTCGCCCGCGGGGGCGCTCAGGAGCGCGAGCGGGTCCACCCCGACCTGACAGCGCTCGGCAAGGTGATCGGGGGTGGCCTCCCGGCCGCTGCGCTGGGGGGGCCGCGCGCGCTGATGGAGCGGCTCGCGCCGGCGGGCGAGGTCTACCAGGCCGGAACGCTGTCGGGAAATCCACTGGCGGTCGCCGCGGGCCGAGCCACGCTCGCCCTGCTCGACGAAGAGGCCTACACCCGGTTGGCGCAGACGACTGAGGCGATCGTCGCGGCGCTCCGCGAGGGCGCCGCCGAAGCCGGCGCGGCCGTTCAGATCCAGTCCGTCCCGGGCCTGTTCACCGTCTTCTTCTCGCCCGAGCCGGTGCGCGACTACGCCGGCGCCCAGCGCTGCGATCTCACCGCCCACGGCCGGTTCTGCCGCGCGCTGCTCGAGCGAGGCGTCTATCCGCCCCCGTCGCAGTTCGAAGCGTGGTTCCCATCGCTCGCCCACGAGGATCGCCACCTCGAGCAGACGGCGACAGCCGCCGCCGAGGCCTTCCGCGAGGCGACGGGGACGTGAGCGCGCTCGCAGCGGTCGTGGCAGCGATCGACTCGCATCTGACCCCGCACGCGCTCGACCCGGTTCCCGAAGGCCGCTTCGACGGGCTGCCCGAGGAGCGCGCGTTCGTCCTCGAGGCGGTCTACGAGGGTCAGCTCATGCACCACGGCGAGCCGCGCGCTTTCGCCGGGATGGATGCCGACCTGCGCCTGCTCGCCGGCGACGCGCTCTACGCACTCGGCTTGAGTCGCCTCGCCGAGCTCGGCGACCTCGAGGCGATCGCCGAGCTGGCAGACCTGATCGCCCTCTGTGCCTGGGCCCGATCGGCCGGCCGGGAGGAGTTGCTCGAGGCGCTGTGGAGCGCCTCGGAGGAGCGTCTGGACGGCCACGGCCCGGGCGCTCGAGCGGCGCTCGGCGCGGCGGACGGCGCTTGATCGGTGCGTGTGGACGCCGCCGTGTGGGCGCTTGGGGATAAACTTGCTCACGTCGAACGCGTCCTCCCTTCGACCTCCACCTGAACTTGGCACCCGATCCCAAAAAGCGCTCCCATAAGCGCTCCCCGTACACGGCCGACCGCGGTACCCCGGGCGCGTACGAGGGTGAGACGATCACCCGGCGGACGCTGTTCACCGGCGGTGCGCTCGCGGCTGGCGGGGTTGCGACCACGGCGTTCGCCCTCCCCGCGCTCGGCTTCGCGCTCGGCCCGCTGTTCGAAGATCGCTCGCGACCGATCTTCCAGGACGTCGGATCGACCGCCGACTTCAACCCTGATTCCTACGTTCCCCAGGTGATCACGCTGCCCGACTCCCAGGGGACCGGCGAAGCCGGTAAGACAACCGTCTACGTGCGCGAATTCAATCCCGAGATCGACACCGACAAGCTCGGCTACCCCTATGTCGCGATCTCGACCCGCTGCATGCACCTCGGTTGTCCGGTGCGCTACGTCCAAGCTTCGAAGCGGTTCATCTGCCCGTGCCACGGCGGCGTCTACGCGGCCGACGGCTCTGTCTCCGGTGGCCCGCCGGTCCGCCCGCTCGACCGGTTCGCGACCGAGGTCGAGGGCGATCGGGTGCTCGTCGGCGACCGCTTCTCGCTCGACTCCCAGTTTCAGAAGTTCTCCCCGCGCGACCCGGGCGAGCCGCTCGACGGACTCTGGCAGTACCTCTACCCGCCCCGGCCGACCGTCTGATGGCGATCCTGCCGCGGCTCGGCCGCAGGCCCGAGGCCCCGCCCGCAGAGAGTCCGGACATCCCTGGCGTCCTCAAGCGCGGCGGCAACGGCGAGGGGCCCAGCGGGTTCGACAAGGAAGCGCTCAAGAAGGGTGCCGCCGAGGTCCCGATCTCGGTCGCCGGCTGGCTCGAGGAGCGGCTCGGCCAGACCCCCGCGCTGAAGCACACCCTCTTCCGCAGGGTGCCGGGCCACGACTGGACCTACACGCTCGGCTTCGCCGTCCTGATCGCCTTCATGTCGCAGGCCGTCACCGGTGTCTTCCTGGCGATGTACTACGACCCCTCGCCGACCCAGGCCTACGCCTCGGCCGCGTTCATCACAAACGAGCTGTTCCTCGGCGAGTTCGTGCGCGGCATGCACCGCTGGGGCTCGACAGTGATGATCGTCTTGATCTTCCTCCACATGGCGCAGACGTTCTTCTACGGCGCGTACAAGTACCCGCGCGAGATGAACTGGCTGATAGGGGTGATCCTCGTCACCCTGACGCTCGCGATGGGGCTGACGGGATACCTGCTGCCGTTCGATCAGCGGTCCTTCTGGGCGACGATCGTCGCGGTCAACCTGAACGGCACCGGGCCGATTATCGGCCCCTACCTCGGTGACTTCCTGCGCGGCGGTGCAGACTTCAACGCGATCACGATCTCCCGCTTCTACGCGATCCACATGCTGCTGATCCCGGGCCTGATGATCGCGCTGATCGGCGCCCATCTATACCTCGTCACGAAGCTCGGCACGACCGCGCCGCCGTGGGTCAAGGCGCGCAAGCGTCGCGAGCTCGCCAAAGAAGAGATCTAGATGAACAAGCGTGAGAAGGAGCGGTACCTCCGCGAGTACGGCATGATCAAGGACGAGACAGGCCACCCGTTCTTCCCTTACACCGTCTACAAGGACGGCATCATGGCGTGCGTCGTCGTCGGGGTGATCATCCTGATGTCGATCCTCTTCGGCGCCGAGCTCGGGCCGAAGGCCGACCCGACGACGACCACCTACACGCCGCGTCCGGAGTGGTACTTCTTCTTCCTCTTCGAGCTGCTGCGGGTCGTAAAGCCGCCGGAGTTGGTGATCCTCGCGACGATCGGGATCCCGACGATCTGCTTGATCCTGCTGATCCTGCTGCCGTTCATCGATCGCAGCGCCGAGCGCCATCCGCTCAAGCGCCCGGTCGCGCTGGTCGCCGGGATAACGACGATCGGCGCGATGGCCTACCTGACGATCCTCGGCGCGGTCGCCGGCGCGCCGACCGAGATCGAGCTGCCGGTCGCCGCCCAGTATCAGGAGGGCAAGGAGGTCACGGCCTCGGCCGGCTGCCTGGCCTGTCACCAATTCGGGGAGAACGGCAACTCCGGGCCCGGGCCTGCGCTGACCAACATCGGCGCCAAGCTCCCGCGTCAGGCGATCGAGCGGACACTGCTCAACCCGACCGCCCCGATGCCTTCCTACCAGTCGCTCCAGACTCAGGATCCCGAGGCGTTCGATCAGATGGTCGACTTCCTCGCCTCGCTCAAGTAGCGGGTCGCTGATGCCCGGCCAGAGCCCGGCGCCGGGCACGCTCGAAGAGCCCCAGGTACGGGCGATGTTCGATCGCATCGCGGCCGTCTACGACCGGATGAACTCGGTGATGACGGCGGGCATGCACCATCGCTGGCGCGAGCGAGCCGCTGATCTCGCCCAGGTCCGCGCCGGTGACCACGTGCTCGACGTCGCGACCGGAACCGGCGACCTGGCGGTCGAGATGACCCGTCGCGTCGCGCCCGGCGGCTCGGTGACCGGGTCCGATTTCTCCGAGCGGATGCTCGAGCTCGCGCGGGCAAAGAGCGACGCGATCAGCTTCGAGTGGGGTAACGCGCTCGAGCTCTCCTACGCCGACGACAGCTTCGACGCCGCGACCGTCGGCTTCGGGGCGCGCAACTTCTCGAACCTCGCCAAGGGGCTGGCCGAGATGGCACGTGTCACCCGGCCGGGTGGACGCGTCGTCGTGCTCGAGATCACTACGCCGCAACGGCCACCGCTCTCCTTCTTCTTCCGCCTCTGGTTCGATCGGCTCGTCCCCGCCCTCGGCCGGTTGGCGGGTGACTCCGACGCCTACTCTTACCTCCCGAGCTCGGTCCGCCGCTTTCCCGGTCCGCACGAGCTCGCCGCGGCGCTCAGCGCGATCGGCCTGGTCGACGTCGGCTACGTGATCACGGCCGGGGGGATCATCGCGATCCACCACGGGACGGTGGCCAAGACCTGATGTCGGCCGACGCCCCCGGCCGGGCCGGCGGCCAGGCGCCGGAGGAGCTGAGGCCGATCCTCGACGCCGCCGGCGAGCAGACCGAACGGATGCTGGCCGAGACGGAGTTGCGACTCGCGCGGATCGCGGCGCCGACCGAACTGCCCGGCGGGGCGGGCGAGCTCGCGACCCGCGCAGGTGCGACGTTGGCGGCCGGCGGCAAGCGGCTGCGCCCGTTGCTCGTCTTCCTCTGCGGCGCCGGCGCCGCAGATCCGCCACCGGCCGGTGAGCCTCTGGTGGCGGCGGCCTGCTCGGTCGAGCTGATCCACATGGCCGCCCTGCTTCACGATGATGTGCTTGATCGCGCCCCGTTGCGGCGCGGGCTGCCGACGGTGTTCGCGACCGATGGGCGCGATGCTGCCGTGAGCACCGGCGATCACCTCTTTGCACGGGCGTTCGGTGAGCTGGCCGCCACTGGGCACGCGGGCGCGGTTCAGACGCTCTCGATCGCCTCGAGCGCGCTCGTCCGCGGTGAGCTGATGCAGCGCGCAGACGCGTGGTCGGCCGATGTCGTGGTCGCGCGCTACCTCGAGCGCTGCGAGCTCAAGACGGCGAGTCTGTTCGAGACGGCCTGTCGCCTGGGCGCGCTGCTCGGTGCCCCGGGCCCCGGCGCGGCGGACCGGCTGGGGAGCTTCGGCCGCCAGATCGGCCTCGCTTTCCAGATCCTCGACGACGTCCTCGATCTCGCCGGCGCGCCCGGCCAGACCGGGAAGCGGCGGGGCACCGATCTGCTCGACGGGACAGTCACGCTGCCGCTGATCTACGCGCGCGAGGAGAGCACCGAGCTGGCTGCTCTGGACCTCCGCTCGGTGACCACGCCCGAGCAGGCCGAGAGCGTCTGCGCGACGGTCGCCGAGACAGCTGCTTTCGAGCGGGCGACGGCGCTCGCCCTCGAACTGGTTGCAGACGCCAAGCGGGGGGCGGCTTCGATGGATCTCGACCGGATCGAAGTGCTCGACCTGGTCGCCGACTCGGTCGTCGCGCGCGTGTCCTAGACGGTGCGCGACGAGCCGAGCGGCTGTCCTAGACCGGGATAGCGGGTCTAGAAGTCTTCCGGCAGCAGGGCGTCGACTTGGAGCGCTGCGACGAAGCAGGCGATCTCCTCCGCCATGTTCGCCTCGGTCAGCTGGCGTAGCTCCTCGAGCAGCAGCGTGTACCCGTCGTCAAGTATCGCGTCGAACGCATCGACGGTCTCCTGGGAGAAGATTCCGCCGCGCGAGTGGCCGCAGTTTGGGCAACCGAGCGTGACGGCCCAGAGCTCGGGGCCGGCCTGGTCCCACTGGGTGGGGTTGACGAGATCCGAGCTGCAGCGCTCGCAGACGTGCAGGAGAGGGGTCGTGCTGGTGGAGGTGGAGGTCGCTTGATTCATCCGGTGTCCGGTGTCCTGGGTTGCCATTCTGGGGGCCTATCGGCCATTCGGCCAGATGACTTGAGCCACCTCCAGGGGCTGCTACTAACGCGCGCGAGCGTCACGAAGCGCCACGATCTAAATGGTCGATTCCCAATTACCCCACCGCCGGATGACGCCGTATGACTTCGCTGGAT
>JACCVG010000059.1 GCA_013698335.1 Thermoleophilaceae bacterium | reverse complement strand
ATCTCGAGGATCCCGTCGGTGTAGGTCGCGTGGGCCTCGTCGGCGACAACGTCGGCGCCGAGCTCGACGACTCGGCGGAACGCGCCGTGCTCGATCTCGATCTGCTGGTAGGCGCGGCCCGCCGCCGCGATCGGGCGCCGATGGCCGAAGATGATCAGCTGACGGCCGCGGATCTCGAGGCCGACCTCATCGACCTCGATCCCTGCCAGCTCGGCCCGCACCTGGGCGCGTGGCGGCTCACCGGTGTAGGAGACGTCGACGCGCGGCGAGAAACCGCGGCGAGGGGCGAACCCGGTGCGCTCGAAGACGTCCCCGAACAGCTCGTCGATCTCGCGCCGCATCCGTTCGAAGTTCGCGAACAGATCGCGCTGGGGAGGCATCGCGGAGAATCTACCGCGCGACGCGGGTCGCCAAACCGCCGCGCCGGTCTCGATTGGTGGCCTCAGGCGGTACTAAGCGAGACCACCGTCCGGCGCCCGGCGCGGTCAGACTTCGTAGACGGCGCCCTCGCGCGCCATCTCGACCGGGCCGCCGAAAGCCGAACGCGCCTCGTTGACCGCCCACAGCTGATCGAGCTCGTCCGAGATGTGCGTCAGCACGACCCGCTGGGCCCTGCCGCGCTTGGCGTGGTCGCCGGCCTCGCGCGGGGTCACGTGCCCGCGCACGCCGGTCCGCTCGGGACGCGGCAAAGTCGCCTCGATCAACAGCAGGTCTGCGCCGTCGATGAAATCGACGACCACCTCGCTCGGCGCGTGGTCGGCACCGTAGACGAGCTTGCCGCTGCCGTTGGTCGACTGGGCCCGAATCGCATAGGTCTCCTGGAAGTGGGGCACGAGCCGCAGATCGAAGCGGATCGAGCCGACCTCCGGCTTGGAGGCCTCGTCGTACTCCTCGATCGCGAAGGCGTTGTCGATCAGGTCGGGCGGCCCCCAGGAGCCGACGATCTGCCGCAGCGTCTCGGCCGTCTTAGGAGGTCCGATCAGCCGCGGGCGGGCTGGGTGCTGGGTCCCCGGCCAGCGCGCGACCGCGACCGGCTGCTGGCGCGGCGCGTAGGTCAGCGCGTAGGCGTAGGGGATCAGGTCGAGGAAATGGTCGGCGTGCAGATGGGAGAGCAGGATCGCGTCCAGACGCGTGTAGTCGCGGAACTGGCGGAGCTTGGAGAAGACGCCGTTGCCGCAGTCGATCAGGACGGAGCAGTCGCCGTCCTCGAGCAGGTAGCCCGAGCAGGCGCCGCCGGCGTCCTGCCAGGCAGGTGATTTCCCGAGGACGGTGAGACGCATCGCTGCGCACCCTAACCACTGGAGCGGGGTAGGTTTCGCGCGTGGAGATCTCCTACATCGAATGAGCCCACGCGCACTGGTACGAGCCGGCCTCTTGGTGATCGGCGTCCCGCAGTTGATCGTCGGGGTCTGGGCGGTCTTCGCCCAGGTGAGCTTCTTCAACGAGTTCCCGGGCATCGGCATCGCCTGGCTGCCCGAGTTCGGCCCCTACAACGATCACCTCGCCGCAGACGCCGGCGCCGGGCTGCTGGCGGCCGGCGTGCTTGCGCTCGCGGCGGCGATCGTCCCGGAGCGACGGGTCGTCCAGGTCGCGCTCGCCGGCTGGCTGGCGTTCGCGATCCCGCACACGATCTTCCACGCGCTCACATACGACGTCCTACCCGGAGTCGCCAATGTCGCGAACCTCGCGCTACTCGGCTTGACGGTGATCGTCCCGCTCGCGCTGATCCCGGTCTCGCGGCGCCTCCCGTGAACACCCGCAAAGTGGGCGTCGCCGATCTCGATCGGCTGGTCGCGCTGATGGAGGGCTACTGCGATTTCTACGAGACCGCACCGGGGCACGACGCGCTCGCAACGCTCGCACGCCACCTGCTCGCCAATCCGGCGGAGGGGCTCCAGCTGATCGCCGAGAACCCGGCCGGAGAGGCCGTCGGCTTTGCGACGATCTACTGGACGTGGTCGACGACCCGTGCCGCCCGGATCGGCATCATGAACGATCTCTACGTCGCTCCCGCAGCTCGCGGAGGTGGAGTCGGCCGTGCGCTGATCGAGTCCTGCGCCGAGTGCGCCCGCGTCCACGGGGCGGACCAGCTCGGCTGGCAGACGGCGCCCGACAACCACACCGCCCAGCGACTCTACGACGCGGTGGGCGGCCGGCGGGAGTCGTGGGTCGACTACCACTTGCCGCTTCACGGATGAGCCCCGAGGCTCGTCTGGACGCGGGAACTCTGGCGAGGCTGGATCGACTGACGGATGGCGTCCCCTACACCCATCCCCCGGTGTGCCACCTGCTCTACAGGCTGGTCCGCGGCATCGATCGACCACGCGTGGTGGAAGTGTCCTGTGCCTACGGCAAGGCCACCGCGTACCTCGCGGCCGCCGCCGCCGAGCGCCATGGCTCGGTACGCGCCATGGATCTCGTCGAGCACCGCTGGCAAGACCGGACCGCCCGTCAGGTCGTCGCCGACGCCGACCCCACCGGCTGCTGTCAGATCGACCTCGGAGTCGACGCGCGATGGTGGTTGCTCGACCTGCTGGCCGAGTCACCCGACCAGTGGATCGATTTGGCCTACCTGGACGCCACGCATACCGTCGAGGTCGACGCCTTTCTCGCTTCGACGCTCTGGCGACATATCCGCCCAGGAGGGCTGCTGATCGTCGATGACCTCGACTGGGTGCCCCGAACACACGGGGACCCGGCCACCGAGTACAGCCGCCCGGACCGCAGCCACGTGCGCGCGCTCTTCGACTACCTCGCCGAACTGGACGACGTCGCCGAGTCCCTCGAATGGGGACGTGACCGGGTGGGGTGGTCCTGGGGCTTCGTCCGCAAGGCGGGCGGCACGGAAGCCAGTCTCGCGGAGATGATTGCCGCGGCAGCGCCCGCGAAACCACGTCGCTCGTGGCGGGATGTATTGAGGGCGCTCCGATCGCGAAAGCGCCCTCGATGACCCCCGCTGCGCCGGCCTCAGCGTCGTACATCTACAACCCCCGCCTTGACGCAAGCCGACACCACGCCCGCCGACTCATCGACTTCCTCTCCCACACCCTGCGCGTATAAGAGTGGCGCACTACCCCGCGCGGCAGCCCCGGCCCCGCTAGTCCGCGTGCGCCACGGCAGGCGGAAACGCGTAAAGCAGCTTCGTCCGATCCGGCCGAAAGTGAAACGACATCTGCCGCGCCGGCGCAAGACCCCGATCAGCGGGCCGAAACGTCGTGCAGGGCTCCGTCTCCTCGAGCGCGCAAAGCATGTTCCTGCGGAAATAGCAGTCTTCGCAGGTCACCTTCTTGCTCCGCTTCGCCGCCAATGTCGCTCCTGTTGCTCAGTTGTTACCGACCCGAGCGACTATGCACGACTGACGGTCACGCCGCGAGGCGCGTTCCCGCAAATCAGGCGGATTGCGACTTCCTGCAAACTGCAGGAAAATCAGCTGGGGACGAAGTTCGTCCCGCTGTTTGCACTCTTTTCACAAAGGGCAAGGCGACGCCTCACTCGTCTGCGGCCGGATCGAGCTCGATCGAGCACGAGTTGATGCAATAGCGCAGCCCCGTGGGGCTCGGTCCGTCGTCGAAGACGTGCCCGAGGTGCCCACCGCAGCGCGCGCAGGTCGCCTCGGTACGACGCATCCCGAACGATCGATCCTGGTGCAGCTCGATCGCGTCGTTGTCCATCACGTCGCTGAAGCTCGGCCACCCGGTGCCGGAGTCGAACTTCGTATCCGATCCGAACAACTCGGCGCCGCAACCCGCACAGCGATAGACCCCGTCCTGCTTGAGGTCCCAGTACTTGCCGCTGAACGCGCGCTCGGTTCCCTTCTTGCGCAGCACCTCGTACTGCTCGGGATCGAGCTCGGCGCGCCACTGCTCTTCGGTCTTCTCGATCTTGGCGCTCATCCGTTTCTCCGATTCGTCGTTTGCGACCTATGAGCCTACGCACGTCCGGTTACGTAACGATGACCAGATGGAATTGATCGTTGGAGCAACGGGTTATGTCGGCGGCGTGCTCTGCGAGCGCCTGCTCGCGGAGGACCGGCCGGTGCGTGCCCTGGCGCGCGATCCCAGCCGCCTGAAGGCGCGCGACGGTCTCAAGACGGCGAAGGCGGATCTGCTTGCAGGGTCCGGGCTCAAGCGCGCTCTGGCAGGCTGCACAACCGCCTACTACCTCGTCCATTCGATGGAGCGCCCGGGCGAGGACTCAACCGACTTCATCGACCGGGATCGCCGCGCCGCCGAGCGGTTCGCCGACGCCGCCGTAAGCGCCGGGCTGGAGCGGATCGTCTACCTCGGCGGCCTCGCGCCACCCCCGGAAGCGCCGCTCTCACCGCATCTCGCCTCGCGACTCGAGGTCGAGCAGATCCTGCTGGACGCCGTTCCGGGCTCGACCGCCCTGCGCGCGTCGATCCTGGTCGGCGCGCAGTCCTCCTCTTTCCGGATGCTCGTGCGGCTCGTCGAGGTCCTGAGGATGCTCCCGATGCCCGCGTGGAGGAACAACCGCACCCAGCCGATCGACGAGCGGGATGCGATCGAGTACCTGGCGCGCACGCCCTCGACCCCCGGAGCATCCGGCTTGGCGCTCGACATCGCCGGGCCGGACGTCTTGACCTACGGCGAGATGGTCGAGCGGATCGCCGAATCGATGGGCGTCGCCCGGCCGGGCCTGGGGCTCCCGCTTACCCAGACGCCCGCCGCGAGCGCCGTGGTCGCCGCACTCACCGGCCAGCCGGTCGAACTCGTCCGGCCGTTGATGGAGAGCCTCGAGAACGAGCTGCTCCCGCGCGACGACTCCGCGCAGAGGATCTATGGTCTGCGCCTACACCGCTACGACCGCGCTGTCGAGCACGCGCTCCGGCAGTGGGAGAAAGGCGAACCGCTCGCGGCACGATGAAGGTCCAGAAGAAGATCGAGATCGAGGCGCCCCCGGTGGACATCTACGCCGTGCTGATGGATCCACGCCGGCTGAAGGACTGGGTCAGCATCCACGAGCGGCTGCTCGAGGCGCCGGAGGGCCAGTTGTCTCAGGGCGATGAGCTGAGACAACGGCTGAAGGTCGCCGGGCAGAAGTTCACGGTCGACTGGACGGTCACTCAAGACGAGCGCTCGAGCTACGTCGAATGGCTCGGCAGCGGGCCACTCGGGACCGAGGCACGTTGTGTCTACGACCTCGACCCGGAGGGCGACGGAACGTGCTTTTCCTATCTGAACGAGTTCGAGCTTCCGGGGGGTGCGCTCGGCCGGGTCGCGGGCAAAGCCGTGGCCACCGCAGCAGGACGTGAAGCCGAGCGCTCGCTCCAACGGCTGAAGCTCCTGATGGAGCGCTAGGCGCTCAGGGCGCTTCTGAATAGGCGAGCGCGTCGACCAGCACGCGGACGGTGGCCGCGGAGCGCTCGAACTCCTCCCGCTCCGAATCGGTCAACGGCAGCTCGACGACCTCTTCGATGCCCTGAGCTCCGAGCCGTGCGGGTACGCCCATGAAGAGCCCGTCGATCCCGTACTCGCCGAGCAACAGCGCCGAGCAGGGGAGCACGCGACCGCGGTCGAGACAGATCGCCTCGACCATCTGCCTGATCCCGGCCGCCGCCGCGTAGAAGGGATAACCGCGATCAAGCAACGAGACGACTTCCTCCCCGCCCGAGCGAACGCGCTCGATGATCGACGCGAGCCGCTCCGGGGGGATCAGCTCCGAGACCGGCACCCCCGCCACGCGGGTCGCCGAGATCACCGGGACCATCATGTCGCCGTAGCCGCCGAGCACCATGCCCTCGATGTCACGCGTCGAGACGCCGAGCTCCCAGGCGATGAACGTCCGTAGGCGCGAGGAGTCGAGGATCCCCGACATCCCGATCACCCGGCCGCGCGGGAACTGCGTCACCTGCTGCACGAGGTGGCAGATCGCGTCGAGCGGGTTGGTCACGACGATCACGATCGCGTCCGGGCAGCGCACCATCACCTCAAGGCAGATCTGCTCGACGATCTCCCGGTTGCGGGCGAGCAGGGCGTCGCGCCCCATGCCTGGCTCGCGCGCGAAGCCGGCGGTGATCACGACGATGTCGGAACCCGAAGCCTCGTCATACCCGCCCGCGCCCCGGATGTGGGGCTCGAAGCCGAGTGCGGGCGCGGCCTGCGCGATGTCGAGCGCCTTGCCGCGCGCGCGACCACCGTCGATGTCGACGAGAACCGTCTCGGCCCAGCCGCCCTGGGCGAGCAGCAGGCCGGTCGTCGCGCCGACCTTGCCGGCCCCCACGATCGTGATCTTGCGGCGCGCTTTCACTTAACCACTAACGTATCCGGCACGAGGTTAATCGAAGGTAGAGGTGAAAAGATGGCAGGCATCAACGAAGTACGGGCGTCGATCGAGGGTCGGCTCGCCGAGTTGGACACCGAGCGCAAGGCGCTCGAGGCGGCGTTGGCCGCGCTCTCGGG